>QHVX01000137.1:3202-4955 GCA_003222375.1 Acidobacteriota bacterium | reverse complement strand
TGCCGCCGCTTCGTTGACGGCGATGAAGCGGAGGGTCTCGAAGTCGTAGACCCACATCGGCAGCGGATTGCCTTCGAACAGCGTGCGATAGCGATGCTCGCTCTCCCGCAACGCCTGCTCGCTGCGCCGGCGCTCGGTGACATCGCTGGCAACGTAGACAACGCCGACCGGCGAGCCGTCGGCTTCGCGCACAAAAGAAGAGGCTGCTGCCACATCGACCGTCGTGCCGAACGCCGTCCGCCACTTCATCTGCAGATCGAGCGTGCCCCCGCTGCGCAGCAACTGCCCGGTGCTGATCGTCTCCTGCGGATCGATGATCGCGCGAATCGATTTGCCGAGGAGCTCCCCTTCGCCGAATCCGAGAATCGATAGCGCGGCCTGGTTGACGACACGAATTTTTCCTTCGAGGTTGATGACGATGACCGCGCTCTTCATCGTCGCGAGAATCTGCGCGGCCGCGTACTCGGGAGTCAGATCGACGAGGTGGTATCGCCAGATCGAATTCGCGGCGAAGGCGATGGAGCCCAGGATTGCCAGAAAACCGTAGGGACGAATGCCGACGCCGATGGTCGGAAGAAAATCGACCAGCGCCAGCGACGCGATGATGAACGCGAAGACCATCGCGCGCGCACCGTCACGCGAGACTCCTTCCAGCTCGTGCGACGCGCGCCAGATCAGATAGACGCCGCCGAGGAGCATCGCGGTGCAAACCGAAATCCATGACAGATTGATCAGCGCACCACGGAGGTAGTAACCCCACGGGTAGTGATTGACGCCGCGAACGAACAGGTTGCTCGAAACGGCGAGAATCGCGATCGTGGCACAGAACAACCAGCTGAACACAACCGCAGCGCGAAATTGGCGGCGACGGCCCACAAAGACGACGCTGAAGTGAAAGATCGCGGCCGGGATGAAATCGGAGAAGAACGAGCCGAGGCGTGCCCACTCCAGGGCACGCTCGGCGTCGCGACTCTCATAAAGGGCTGAAAAACTCGCCAGCCAACCGGCAGCCCCAATCGAGACCGCGAGAAAAAGCACACTGAGCAGTGATCCGCGTCCTCGAAACACCACAGCGATGCCGAGGACAAGAATCGCTACAGCTGTAAACAGGGTGGCTAAAGCTAGACTGTTCGGACCGATCCCTCAGTGTAACCCGCCCCCCCGGTTGCGTCCCAACATCCCGGCGTCCTAACCGGGCGGGCGGTTCAGAATCAGCAGTCGCCGATCACTTCAACGCTTGAATTCCGCACCCGACGACCCCACCCGCGCACCACCATCCGAAACATGCAGCCCACCCCGGTCCTGAGGAGATGCAGCCGATCGCCGCGGCCCAACAGACGGACTCCACGCACTTGATGAAACTTCGCATTCGAGGGGACATCTGCACGAGCTCGATGTCCGCCCGCATCCCCGGCGCGATCGCGAAATCGCTGCTTGTAGAAGCGAGCTGCGCGACTGGCTTACGGTCTAACGACGTGAATCGCTTGCAATCAACGCAACTACCGCCCCCCGGCGTGTACGAGACCGTTTGCTCCCAAACCGTGTCGTAATACTGGGTTGAAATGTCGAATTGGACATTGAAGGTTCCATTCGCGCCCGTCGAATAATCCGCGATGTACACGACACCTTCCCACGTATTGGGATCACCGTCGTCCCAGCTCCACATCGTCACCTCGCCGGAAGAATCGTTAATGGTCACGTCCGTACGCTCGACGCCCGGCGCCGACGGACTTACCGATGATCGCGCAGGCTC
>QHVX01000137.1:0-3157 GCA_003222375.1 Acidobacteriota bacterium | reverse complement strand
CCGCTGCGAAGACGCGATCGTGCTTCGCCTTCAATTGCTGCAAGTGTGAAAGGGCGGCCTGCCCCTCGAGTTTTTGCCCTGCAATCGCTGATGCACACCACAACAGAGCGATGCTCACCGTAATGATCTTTCTCATAGTCTTCCCCCTCGTTTTATGCGGCCACGCGCGCTGTGTGCCGGAGATGGGCGGGGATCAAAACGCGTGCCGAAAAACAGGAGAATTGTTAGGCCTGCTAAGCAAGCCGGTCTAACTGGGAGGAGATGGGCGCCTCAGTAGTCCCGCTTCTTGAAGTAGCTGTCTCGCTTCGCCCCGGAGGGAAGCGACGTGACCTTTTGAGTTGGTTCTTCGTCGTCTTCGTCAGCTTTGGCGACCGGATCGCGATCAAAGGTCTCGTCCTGATTCGGCGCATTGACGTAGAAGTCGGCGCGCTGCGAATTTGGATTCCCCTTCAAGCGATTGACCTCTTGTCCTGTCTCACCCGTCAGCCATTCGTCCTGGCTGCCCCCGAAAGTGCAACGGACGGACCAAGGCAGAAGGCAGAAGGCAGAAGGAAGACCAAAGTTCCTGCTTCTGCCTTCTGCCTTCTGCCTTCTGCTTTCTGCCTTCTGCCTTCTGCTTTCTGCCTTCTGCCTTTGTTCACCAACCTCGTACCGGCCGCCACTCGTCGACAATCTTCCCCCGGTCGAGCACGTGATAGACGTCGTACATTGCGGCGGTGAGGCAGGAGTGATTCGGCATGATGCGAAGTTGCGTGCCGACGGGCAGTGGGTCGGCCGCGCGCAACTTGCCATGCTCTTGCGAGACGGTCACGAGCTTGATCGGCAGCGGACGCAGATCAAGATCGCAAACAATACCGTAGCCAAATTTCGTATCAATATGATCGGGCCCGAGGTCTTTGGAGAGTGCGAGGGCGCCGGCGTCGATGATCGCTTCCCGGCGTTCGGGATACGATCCGACCACCGTGGCGAGCACCGACACCCCGCAATCTTCGCGACGGCACGATCCAATCGTCGCCTGAAAGGCGTCGTAGAAAACGTAGTTGCCGGGACGCACTTCGTCCGTGTCTTCGAATCGATCGACGACGGATGCTGTCGGCGTCGATCCGACGCTGCGCGTAGCGGCGGGCTCGAGCCCGCCGAGGCGATCACGAAACTTCGTCAGTGCCGATGTCTCTTCGCACGCGACGCGGCGAATCTCATCGACGTTGCGCGCGTGATACGAATGTCCGGCGTGCGTGAGCAACCCCTGGAATCGCACGGCCGGCGACTTTGCGATCGCCAGCGCGAGCCGCACGCTCTCGGGATCCTCGGGGTCGACACCGGCGCGGTGATAGCCGCAATCGACCTTCAGAAAGACGTCGAAAACGTGTCCAAAGCTCTCTATCGCTCGTAGAGCCGCCTCGCTATCGATGAGGATGTTGAATCGCTCGATTTTCTTCGCTAACGCCGCCGCGCGAGCGAATTTTTCGGGCGCGATCGGCACGGCATAGGTGATGTCTCCAAACCCTGCCGCGGCGAAAAATTCTCCCTCGGCCAGCGTCGAAACGGTGATCGGACCGGCCGCCCCTCCATGCTGCATGCGCCCGATCTCGACGGTCTTGTGCGTCTTGACGTGCGGCCGGAAGAAAACGCCCGATCGGGTCGCCTTGTCACGCATCCGGACGCAGTTTTGCTCGACAATATTGCGGTCGACGAGAAACGCCGGCGTCTTCAGATGCGCAAGATCATTCATATCGACATGGACGCATTCTACGCGTCGGTCGAACAGCGCGATGAACCCCAACTTCGTGGTAAGCCGGTGATCGTCGGCTGGCCGGGCGAACGCAGCGTCGTCTGCGCGGCATCTTACGAGGCACGAAAATTCGGCGTCCACTCCGCGATGCCGTCGTCGCGCGCAAAGCGCCTCTGCCCCGACGGCATCTTCATCGCGCCGAATTTCGAAAAATATGGCGCCGTGTCGAAGCAGATCCGCGCGATTTTCGAGCGGCACACGCCGCTGGTCGAGCCGCTCTCGCTCGATGAGGCCTACCTCGACGTCACGCAGGAGCTGACCGGCATTCCGACGGCGACTGAAACCGCAGAGAAGATCCGCCGCGAAATTCGGCTCGAAGATCGCATCCGACTGGCGAAAGCCTGACGGATTGTTCGTCATTCGCCCGGAACAGATCGAAGCGTTTCTCGTCGGACTGCCTGTCCGGAAAATCCCCGGCGTCGGCAAAGTCACCGAAAAGGTCCTCGTCGACATGGGCGTCGCGACGGTCGGCGACCTGCAACGGTTCACGGAGCAGCAGCTCATCGATCGATTCGGCAAATGGGGAACGCGGCTGTTCGAGCTCGCGCGCGGCATCGATGAGAGCCCGGTCGAACCGTCGCGAAAACGGAAGTCGTATTCGAGCGAGAGCACATTCCCGCGCGACATCTCGATCGAAGAGGTCGCCGATTACATCCGCAACGAAGCGCATTCGCTGTGGGAAGCGCTCGCGCATCGCAAGCTCGTCGGCCGCACTGTCACGTTGAAATTGCGCACGGGAAGATTCGAGACCGCCACCCGCCGCTTCACACCCGAAGTGCCGCCGGCGAGCGGCGACGACCTGGCGCGCATCGGCTGCGAGCTTCTGACGCGCTTCGAATTCCCCGCCGACCGCCGGTTCCGGCTTGCCGGAATTGGGGTCTCAAATTTCGTCGACGAGGATGAAGAAGAGCCGTCGCTCTTCGCTACAATGCGCGCCCTATGAATTCACCGCAGCCGGTCACGGTCGCGCAATACGGAATCGGTCCCATCGGCGCCGAGATCGCGCGCCTTCTCCTGACCAAGTCGTGGGTCAAGCTCGTGGCAGCCGTCGACATCGACACGAACAAAGTCGGCAAAGACCTCGGCGACGTCATCGGACTCGGACGCAAGGTCGGCGTCGCTGTCACGCTCATTCCACAGGTTCGCGACTGCGCGAAGTCTCGGCGCAGCTCAAGAGTCTGCTCGAACGCGGCTGCCACGTCGTTTCGACGTGCGAAGAGTTGTCGTTTCCGCTCGATCACGCGGTCCGCAACGAGTTGCAGCAAGTCGCCCGCTCGAACAACGTCACGCTCCTCGGCACCGGCGTCAATCCCGGCTTCGTGATGGACAAACTTCCGCTGACGCTGACCGCCGTCTGCCAGAGCA
>QHVX01000462.1 GCA_003222375.1 Acidobacteriota bacterium | reverse complement strand
CAGAAGGCAGAAGGCAGAAGTGCGATGAACCTCACCCTTCACGTCTGGAGACAAAAGGCCGGCGAGCGCGACGGCCGCTTCGTCGAGTACGCCGCTAACAACATCAGTCCCGACGCGTCGTTTCTCGAAATGCTCGACATCGTCAATGAGCATTTGATCGAGAAGCAGGAAGATCCGATTCAGTTCGAACACGACTGTCGCGAGGGCATCTGCGGATCGTGCGGCATGATGATCAACGGCATCGCGCACGGGCCGCTCAGCGGAACGGCGACCTGTCAGCTGCACATGCGGCATTTCGAGGATGGCGACGCGATCTGGGTCGAACCGTGGCGCGCGCGTTCCTTCCCGGTGATCAAGGATCTGATCGTCGATCGCAGTCCGCTCGACAAAATCATTCAGGCCGGCGGCTTCATCACCATCAACACCGGCAGCGCCCCGGAAGCCAACACGATTCCGATTCCCAAGGTCATCCAGGAAAATGCGATGGATGCCGCGGAATGCATCGAATGCGGCGCGTGCGTCGCGCAGTGTCCCAACGGCGCGGCACAACTCTTCACCGCCGCAAAGATCTCGCACCTCGGACTTCTGCCGCAGGGGCAGCCGGAGCGGTACCAGCGCGTTCTCAAAATGGTGGAAGTGATGGAGGAACATTTCGGCAGCTGCACGATGTACGGAGAATGTGAAGCGGTCTGCCCGAAGGAAATCTCGGTCGACTTCATCGCGCGCATGAATCGCGATTACATCGTCGCGCGCTTCAAGAAGGGCCGGCTAGCGTCACACTGAGTCCGGCCCCGGATCTACTTCAGCTTCGACTCCGTCGTCTTCGCCATCTTCAGGTGATCCTGAAGGACCGGAAGAGTCCTTGTGGCCCACGCCCTCAGATCGGGATCGGTCAGATTGAGCGATGCCTGCTTGAATTCCGAGACGTCCTTCTCGTGATCCTTGATCATGTCGGTCATGTACGCGTGATCGAAGTCTTTTCCGACTTTCTTCGAGAGAGTGTCCGCGGCTTCGTTTTGCTCCTTGTTGACGACCGCCGGCAGCGCGACGCCTTTCTGCAGCGTCGGTTGCCTTGTCGATCGCCAGCTTGCCGAGGGCAACCTCGGACATGTTTCCCTGCGAGGCCGCGATGAAGAATTCCTTGTCTCTCGAATTCAGCGAGCTGATGCCGCCGCCGCTGGCCCCGGTGCTGGTCGTCGAAGTCGTTCCGGTCGTCTGCGTCCCCGACGTGCTGACGGTATCTGTGGAAGTGACGTTTTCCTGGCCGCGGCACGCGAACAGGAACACTGAGAAGATGATTGCGCGCTTCATTTGACTTTCGATTGTATTTGTTTCGCCATCTTCAGGTGGTCCTGCAGCGTCGGCAGCGTCTTGGTGACCCAGCTCTTGAGGTCAGGATCCTGAGCGGATTTCGATTCCTTCTCGAAGGCGGCGACAACCGCGGTGTGGTCTTTCACCATATCGGACATGAATGTCTTGTCGAAGTCCTTGCCGCTCTTCTTCGACAACGCGTCGGCGGCTTTCTTGTGTTCAGCGTCCGTTTCGGTCGGCAACGTCAGGCCTTTATTTGACGCGAGAGCCTTCAGCTCATCGTTCGCCTTGCCGTGATCGTTGACCATGCGGTTGCCGAAATCTTTCACATCGTTGCTGGCAGCCTTCGTCGCCGCCATCTGACCGGCGTTGACTTCGGCGATTCCGCCTTCGGCGGCCTTGGTGACGAATGTCTTGTCGGCATCGCTCAACGATGCCGCCGTCATCGTGCCGGTCGTCGACGTGGTCGCCGACGTCTCGGTGGCCGACGTGCTGGTGGCCGTTTCGGCCGTACTCGTCACAGTATCGGTAGCCGTCGTCTCACCCTTCTTACAACCGAAAACGACAAGAGCGAGGATCGCAAACAGGAAAATCCATTTCTTTCTCATGCAGTGCGCACTCCTTTCGCGACCGCTTTGCAGTGCATGAAAAGTTCCAAGGAGCGCACTTACAGAAGCTGAGAAAGCGCTTCGGCCAGCTTCACATATTCGCCTTCGACGTTGTAGAGCTGGGCGGAAATGCGTATCAACCGTTTTGGCGGTTGCGGCCACGGCACGACCGGCACTTCGATGCGAAATTGATCGAACAGCGCGTCCTGAAGCGGATCACCAAAGACGGACGCGACGTCGCCCGGCTTGCCATCAGGAATCGGAAAAGCAGCCATCGAGCCGAGCATGTCGTCGGGTGCCG
>QHVX01000136.1:6931-12614 GCA_003222375.1 Acidobacteriota bacterium | reverse complement strand
CGAAGTGATCACCGGATTCGTGACGGAAGGGACGGGAGCGCTGATGACGTTGATCGGCGAGGCCACCAAGTTGTTGGTCATCGCCGGATTGATGTGGGGCGGCGGCGATATCACAATTCTGTTGATCGATGCCGGCCACGATCTGCGCGTCGCGCGCATTCTGCTCGGCAGGATCAACTCAGCGATGCACAACGAGCCGGTGGAAGAAAAACCACGCCCCGTGGCGCGCGGATGATCATCCTCCGCATCGCGGAAGATCACACAGATCGCCTACTGCAGCGCGACGATGGCGCGCGTGAGGATCTCGCGAATCTCGCGAAAAACATTCTCGGGTGCGATGCCGAGCTCGCGATGTGCTGCCGCGCGCTTGAACAGCGTCTCGGCAGTTTTCTCGTCTAACACACGCGAGTCGATCGTGCGATTGTTGAGCTCACAAAATGCGAACAGCGATGCCAGCGCCACGCGGCGATTGCCGCCGCGAAATGGACTGTGCGTCAAAAGCGCGAAGAGAAACGCCGCGACTTTGTCGGGAAACGATGGGGAGCGTGGTGACTTGCGGACGCTGGACCGCGTTGATCAACCCGAATTGCGATTCGACGACGCCGGGATGCGCCTGCGTCCCGCCAAATTCGAGACTGACCGCCCGATGCAGGTCGACGAGATCCTGAACGGTGAGGTATCGAACGCCGCCGTTAGTCTGTGAGGCGCCGGAAAGCGTTTGGATATTTCTTGACAGCCCGCTTGAAAGCTGACGCGACAACGGGGTTGTTGAAGCTCGGAACGTCGGAACTTCCCTTCCCCCGACTCTTCCCGTTGGAGCCGCCTTTACCGGCGGCGACGGGGCCGCTGCCTTTTTTGCTTTTTGCGGCCTGAGTTGCTTTGCTTTTTGAGGCTTTTTTACCTGAGGGCTTGGCTTGGGCTTTTTTGCCTTTTTCTTTGTGGCCATGCTTCATCTCAGTCCTCAGCGGCACATCGTACGCTCGTTAAGTGATTGAGTCAACGCACGTTACGCGCCGAATCGATCTTCGGGCCTGATACTCTGCGCGGTAAAGTGCTGATATTGCGCGCCTTACGTTATAGCACTAATTTGTGTGCATCTATTCCGTAACTTCTTCCGCAGAGGCCGCGGAAGGCTCTTCGAACTCCGGCTTTAGATCGTAAGCAAGGAAATCCCTGGCTTTTTGCGTAAGGGTGAAGTTTTGACGGGCGTCATCAGCGCTCAGATACCCCTTTTGAACCAGCGAGAAAGCCGGCGCTTCGCCGCCTCCGAACGGATGTTTGATGGTTTTGATGGTGGTCAGCGGCATCGTTTCGGTCGTGAGGCGCCGAAACTCCTGCAGCACCCGGATTTCCTGCTCCGTCATTCCTTTGATCAGCATGCGCAATTGTAAATGGGCGACACCTTCGGTTTACCCTTTTTTCTCCAGCCTGTAGAAATTCTTATGGCAGCGCGTCGGCGTCGCGTTACATTTCTACAGGCTGGAGAAAAAAGGGTAAACCGAAGGTGTCGCCTATCGCTGCTGGCACTTCGGGCACCAGTAAGTTCCACGAACATCGGCGCCCTGCTTGCGATACGCGATCCGCGATGATGCCGCACTGGAGCGGATTCCGGCGATCACACGTTGATCGAGGAGGACATTCGCGACCTCTTCCGACGCGCGCTCGCGGATTCTTCGCACTGCGTCGCTGGCGTCGAATGTTTCGCCGAGGAGGTCGGGGGCCTGCGCGGGAACCCTGTTGAATTCTGCGACCGGAATGTTGAAGCCCACAGCTTCGAAATCGTCGGTGGCGATCACGATACGCATATCATCGCGTCTGCGTTGCCATCGCTCTCCGGCTCGGTAGAGATGCCAGCTTCCGTTCATGCGCAGATGCGTGCGAAGAAAGAGATCGCCTGAAAAATCGATGATCAGGTTTTTGCCGACCGAGTGAACACGTTGAATCGTTCTTCCGCGAATCGACTCGCAGCGCTTGATTCAGATTGCGCGCGATGCGAAAGATAGTATCGCCTTCAGGCATGACGCATCTGATATCCCGTCGATGTGCGCTTGAATCCTGCTTCGACCAGGAACGGCGCGATGTCTTCACTCACGTCGGTGAACAGCAGCGCGCGACGCAAGCCCGTTTCGACGAGCGATGCCAGCGCCTTCGCGACTTCCTTCGCCACGATGCTTCGCGACGGCTCATCCTCGGGCAGAAAGACACGCAACTCTTTCTCGCCTCGCGTCACGTAGCACGCCAGCGCGCCGTTGACGATGATCACGCTCGCCCCGACGCTGCGCGTCAGCCCCTGCGCCGGCCATTTCACCAGCGCGCCATACGGATTCGCAGGATCCGTCGCCGCGAGCATCAACGTCTCGGGCTGCTCGGGCTCGTCGCGGAATGAGCGGAGAAGATCGAGCGCACCGGCAGTTGCGAATTGCGTCGCCCCGAGCCCCGCGACGAAATAGCCGCGGCGCACACGGCCGGCCTCCTCCATCGCCTTGAGGACCGGATAAATCGCGCTGAATCCGCCTTGAATCGACTCCACAGCCGCGACCTCGCGAATCACGACGCCGTATCGCGCGATCAGTTGCTGCGCGAGCGCTTTCGCACGCTCGGTTACCGAGGCGCTGGAGGTGGGAACGAGCGACCAGCGGCCCTGCGTCGTCGCAGGAAGCGTGCGGCGCGATCGGAACTGCGGCCGCGATCCCGATCGTGCGCGACGCGTGAACGCGCGAAGCGCATGAAAGGTGTCGTTTGTGACCGCGCCCTTCCACACAAGGTCCCACAGCGCGTCGATGACATCGTTCGGAAAACCGCCGATCGCCGCATGGATCTGCGTGAAGAACGACGCGCCATGCTGCGCCAGGTAATCAACGATGGGATGTTGGGCGGGTTGGGACGTTGGCCGGAGGAGCGGTAAATGGTCCGTCAAGCAGACCGCCACACGTCCGTCGCGTTCGCCGAGCGACTCGACACCGACCCAGACGATTTCGCCGGCGGCGCTGAGCATGTCGAGATCTGACGGCCGGTAATCCTGAACGCGCGCCGAAAGGATCTCGCTCTCGAAGATCGAGGCCGGCATTGCATAGCCCTGAAGCGTCTCGATCGTCTCGAGGAGTGCTTCCAGTCCGCTGCGTTTTCGAGTCACTGCCTGCCATGACGCGAGCATCCGCGCGAAGACCTGAGTCTCGACCGGCTCGACTTCATGACGCAGCTTCGCGAGCGAACGCCGTCGAATGATGCGCAGCACTTCGTTGTCGCACCACTCGCGCTGCGTGCCGCCGGGACGGAACTCGCCCTCGACGAGCCGTCCGCGCTCAACGAAGCGCTCGAGCGTCTGCGTGATGACCGCGATGCCGAGCCCGTAACGCCGCGCGACGTCAGGTGGCATGAAAGGCCCATGCGTCCGCGCAAATCGCAGCACGAGATCGCCGACGGGATCCGCGACCGGCTGGAGAAATCGCTCAGCGATTCCGGTCGGCAACGGCACGCCGAGCGCGTCGCGATATCGACTCGCATCTTCGGCTGCGATCCAACGCTTCGCGCCGACGATCGAGATTTCGATGATGCGGCGGGCTTTGGCGAGTTCGGTGACCGCCGCCGAGGGTGGCGGCGCTCCACTGAAACGCGCGGCGACCTCCTCGGTCGTCAAGTCGCCGATGCGCAAGAGCAGATCGTGGATCGCGTCGACCGATTTCGCTTTGTGGCGGTCATCGAGATGCTGCAACTCCAGCTCGACCTGCGCGAGTGCACCTTCATCGAGCAGCTCGCGCAATTCAGGTTCGCCGAGGAGCGATCGGAGTTGCGCCTGATCGATGGCCAGAGCCTGCGCGCGTCGTTCCGCGAGCGGCGCATCGCCGTCGTACAGGAAATTCGCGACGTATCGAAAAAGCAGCGACCCGGCGAAGGGCGAAGGCTTCTCGGTGTCGGCGACTACGGTTCGAATCGAACGATCGCGAACGCGCCGGAGCGTCTCGACGAGCGCGGGCACGTCGAAGACGTCGCGAAGGACTTCGCGATAGGCCTCCAGAATGATCGGAAAGGATCCGAACTGCGCCGCGACCTGCAAAAGATCGTAGGCGCGCTTGCGCTGCTGCCAGAGCGGAGCGCGACCTTGTGGACGATGTCGCGGCAGTAGCAGCGCGCGTGCGGCGGCCTCGCGAAATTTCGCCGCGAACAGCGAGCTCGCGCCGAGCTGTCGCATGACGAGCTGCTCGACCTCGTCAGCATCCGGCATGACGAGATCCGCGGCCGGCGGAAGATCCGTTTCGGGAAATCGGATGATGAGACCGTCGTCGCTCCACATCGTCTCGACGTCGATCGCGAGCTCGCGACGCACCTTGGCAGTCACGGCCATCGCCCACGGCGCGTGGATCTTTCCGCCAAACGGCGTGAGAACGCAGACGCGCCAGTCGCCGAGGTCGTCGAGGACGCGTTCGACGACGATGGTGCGATCGTCGGGGACGGCACCGGTCGCGGCGTGTTGATCTTCGAGATATTGCAGAAAATTCTTCGCCGCGATTTCGTCGAGATCGTGCTGCTCGATCAATCGTCTGACGGCGTCGCGTGGTTTGGCTTCGCGAATCTCGCGAATGAGACGGCCGATCTCGGCGCCGAACGGCACCGTGCGCTCCGCGGCGTCCGCGCGCCAGAACGGCATTTTCCCCGGCTGACCGGGCGCGGGCGTGACCAGCACGCGATCGTGGGTGATCTCCTCGATGCGCCACGTCGATGCACCGAGGAGAAAGGTCTCGCCGACGCGCGACTCGAAGACCATCTCCTCATCGAGCTCGCCGACGCGCGCGCTGCCCTTCTCCGCGCCCGCCAGAAAAACGCCGTACAAGCCACGATCGGGAATCGTGCCTCCGCTCGTGATCGCGATGCGCTTCGCGCCCGGACGCGGGCTGATCCCATTCGTCATCCGGTCCCACGTAATCCTCGGCCGCAACTCCGCGAATTCGTCAGAGGGATACAAACCGGAGAGCATGTCGAGGACGCCATCGAAGGATGCCCGGCTCAACTCCGCGAACGGCGCCGCGCCGCGGATCGCATCGAAGAGTTTGTCGGCGTGCCAGTCGTCGACTGAAACCATTGCGACGATGTGCTGGGCGAGGACATCGAGCGGATTTCGCGGGTAGCGCGTCGGCTCGATCGCGCCGCGATGCATGGCATCCGTGACCGCGGCGGCCGCCAGCAGATCGCCGCGATACTTCGGAAAAATGATTCCCGAGCTCACGCTGCCGACCTGGTGTGACGCGCGCCCGATTCGCTGCATGCCGCTCGCGATCGACGGCGGGGCTTCGATCTGGATCACGAGATCGATCGCCCCCATGTCGATTCCGAGCTCGAGCGATGAAGTCGCGACGAGCGCCGGCAGGCGTCCCGATTTGAGGTTGTCTTCGATTTCGATCCGTTGCGCGCGCGCGATCGAGCCGTGATGCGCCTGAACGAGCGTTTCGCCCGCCAGCGCGTTCAGTGCCGCCGCGAGTCGCTCCGCGAGACGGCGCGAATTCACAAACAGCAAAGTCGAGCGGTGCGCCCGGATCAATTCCAGCAGGCGCGGATGGATCGCAGGCCAGATCGAAGTTCGCGATTCCGCCTGCGCCGGTCCGCTCGGCAATCCTTTGGTCTCGCCGATCTTTGCCATCTGCTCGACCGGTACTTCGACGCGAAGCGAAAGCTTTTTTTTCTCGCCGGT
>QHVX01000136.1:6377-6868 GCA_003222375.1 Acidobacteriota bacterium | reverse complement strand
GAGCGACAGCGCGAGATGCGCACCGCGCTTGTTGGGGACGAGCGCGTGGATCTCGTCGATGATCACCGTATCGACGCCGCGCAACATCTCGCGCACATTCGAGGTCAACATCAGGTAGATCGATTCCGGCGTCGTGATCAGGATGTCGGTCGGATCGCGCTGAAAACGGCTACGCTCGGCGCTTGGTGTGTCGCCGGTACGAATTGCGACACTCGGGATGTTGCATTGCTCGCTGCGTTCGGTCGCCAGACTTGCGATGCCGGTGAGCGGCGCCCGCAGGTTCCGTTCGACGTCGACTGCCAGCGCTTTGAGCGGCGAAATGTAGAGCACGCGGCAGCGCCGTTCCTTCGGTGGAGGCGGCGTGAACATCAGCCGCTCCAGCGCCCACAGGAATGCCGTCAGCGTTTTTCCGCTGCCGGTCGGCGCGAAGATCAACGTCCAGTCGCCGCTGGCGATCGCCGGCCAGCCGAGTTGCTGGGCGCGCGTCGGCT
>QHVX01000136.1:0-6274 GCA_003222375.1 Acidobacteriota bacterium | reverse complement strand
CTGCAAGAATACATAGCAGTCCCCCGACGGCGACAGGCGAAGAATGCGGCTCAAAGTGCTGGGCGCGTATGGCGCATCCGACGCGGAACACAATCTGACCGGCTATCTGATCGATGATTGGCTGGCGGTCGACGCCGGGACGCTGACCTCGAAGCTCTCGCTGGCGCAACAGTCGCGGATTCAGGCCGTTTACATCACGCACACGCACGCCGACCACACTCGCGATCTGCCGCATCTCATTCTCAATCGCTACAGCCAGAACTCTCCGCCGTTGACTCTTCTGGCATCAAAAGAGGTCATGCAACTCTTGAGCGAGACGATGTTCAACGGCGTGGTATGGCCGGATTTCTCCGCGCTCACTGCGCCGACGACCGGAAAGCCGGCGGTGCAGTATCGCTCGCTCGTGCCCGGCAAGAAATTCATGTTCGGCGACGTGGGACTCACCGCCGTGCCGGTCGATCATCAGATTCCCGCATGCGGCGTCATCGTGGAGATGAACGGTCAGACGATCACCTTCACCGGCGACACCGGGCCGACATCGGAAATCTGGAAGCGGACGAACAAAGCATCGAACGTCGTCGCCGTGATCACGGAGGCATCGTTTCCCAACGATCAGCAGACGCTGGCCGACGACTCCGCGCATCTTTCGCCGCAGACCTTCGGCGACGAGCTGAAGAAAATCGCCATCGACGCCCCGGTGTATGCCAGCCACCGCAAGATTCCGTTCGAGCGCGACATCGAGTCGCAGATCCGGAACCTGCGCGACCGGCGTGCGCGCGTGCTGCTCGAGAAGAATTACACCCTATAACGCGGTCTCGGAGTTGCGCGGTCTCGCGGTCTTCCACTCCGAGACCGCGTAACCTCGTAACTGCGAGACCCTTCATCGCGCAGCCGCGATATAAACTCAAACCATGCCCCGCGTCCCCGTCTCCGCCATCATCACCACCTTCAACGAGCGGGACTACATCGAGGACTGCATCCGGTCGGTGGAATGGGCGGACGAGATCTATCTGATCGATTCCTTCTCGACCGACGGGACGG
This sequence comes from Acidobacteriota bacterium, assembly GCA_003222375.1. GTDB lineage: Bacteria > Acidobacteriota > Thermoanaerobaculia > Gp7-AA8 > Gp7-AA8 > Gp7-AA10. Next base: position 5,233 of record QHVX01000136.1, on the reverse strand, counting down.
TCGACCTGGTCCGGCAGAAATTTCCCCGCGTCCGCCTCGAGCAACGCGAATACCTCGGCGCCGCCTCGCAGAAGAATTACGCGATCGATCGCGCACAGCACGATTGGATCTTCTACATCGACTCCGACGAACGCGTAACCGATCGGTTACGCGTTGAGATCCTGCAAACGCTGGAAGGTGATCTGCAGCATTGGGGCTACTCGATCGGCCGGCGCAATTTCATGCTGGCGAAAGAAGTGAAATACAGCGGCCTGCAACGCGACCGCGTCACGCGACTCTTTCATCGGCAGCATGCCCGTTATCCGAACCGGCGCGTCCATGCGGATCTGCTGGTCGACGGACCGGCCGGCAATCTGCAGCACAAAATGGATCACTTCTACATCCGCACGTTCGATCACATGATCGCGAAGATGACTCGCTACGCGAATTGGGCGGCCGCGCAGATGTATATCGACGGCAAGACAACGTCGGCGTTTGGCATCCTCTCCCACGCCTTCGGAAAATTCTTTCGCGACTACGTCGTCAACCTCGGATTTCTCGATGGCGCGCGTGGATTGATCTCGGTGGGGATGCACGTCTATTACACGTTCTGGAAATACGCAAAGCTCTGGGAGCTCAATCAGCTCAAGCGCCTCGGTAAGCCCGTCCCGCTGCCCAAACTCGATGAGTCGGAGGAACGATGGGAGCTGCCGTGGGTGAAAAACGGTGCCGCGTCCCGCGTGCCGCGTGCCGAATCGAAGTAGCGCCAGCACGCGGCACCCCGGCACGCGGCACTATTTCTTCTTCTTTTCCGTTGCCTGTAATGCCTCGACCACTGACGCCGGCACATTGCGTTTGAGATTGTCGATCTCGCGAAACGCGATGCCGCCCTCGAACTTCCATTGATGCTTCGGGCGGTAGACGCCGATGTCATGGACGCGGGAGCCGACGACGAAGCGCAGCACGCCGCGGCGATAGTCGAACGCACGGCCGTTGCGCGTGTGCACGGCCGCATCGATGCGATAAGTGCCGGCGACGAGGTCGAGCGACGGCATGATGAATCGCACGCGTCCGTTGGCGTCGAGATGCTGCGGCATCAACCCTTCAAGATCAGTGTTCGTGCCGTAAACACACTCGCCATCGGCGTGATAAATGCCGACGCCGAACACGAAGTCGTCCTGCGGGACGCGGACTTCGACGTCCATCTCGATGGCGACCGCGCTTCCGGCGCCGAGGGCGACCAGCTCGCGGTTTTTGTCGTCGGTGAGAGCAACGCGCTTGAGCACGACCTCGCCCGAGCCCCACCGCTCCTCCTCGTCTTTTGGCGGGGCGGGAGTTTCGCCCGCCACTGAGCCGGCGGGGGCGGCGGCTCCCACACTTCCACTGACCGCTTGCAAATAGTCATCGACGATGCGAACGGGATCGCCGATTGCCGCGGCCGCGCCGTGATCGAGCCACAGAGCGCGATCGCAGAGATTCCGCACCTGATCGAGCTGATGCGTGACGAAGATCAGCGTCACGCCGCGATACTTCATCTCCTGAATCTTGGCGATGCATTTCTGCGAAAACTCTTCGTCGCCGACCGCCAGGACCTCATCGATCAGCAAAATCTCGGGATCGACGTGCACGGCCACGGCGAATCCGAGCCGGACGTACATGCCCGACGAGTAGGTCTTCACCGGCTGATCGATGAATTCGCCGATGCCCGAGAACTCGACGCTGGCGTCGAAGCGCTTCTCGATCTCGCGCTTGGAAAGGCCGAGCATGATGCCGTTGATGACGATGTTCTCGCGGCCGGTGATCTCGGGATGAAACCCTGCGCCCAATTCGATCAGCGCGGCGATGCGACCGTTGACGCGCACGATGCCGTTGGTGGGCTTGAGGATTCCCGAGATGATTTTCAGCAGCGTCGATTTTCCCGATCCGTTCCGCCCGATGATGCCGAACGCTTCTCCGCGATCGACGACGAATGAAACATTGGTCAGCGCCGCGATACTGGCCTCCGGCGTCAGCTTGAGATCGCGTTTGAGCAGCGCGCTTTTGAGGGTCGCGAATTGCGAGCGGCGTCCCCACAGCCGATAGCTCTTCGAGACATTCTCGATCGCGATGGCGTAACTCAGATCGCCTCCGCCAACGTGTCGCGCAACCGGTCGAACACGAAGATGCCCAACATCATCGACGCCAGCGCGTACGCGACCATCAGCAGCGTGTCGGAGAGTCCCGGTAGATGGCCGAAGAACAGGACGTCCTGATACGACACGACGAACGGCGTCATTGGATTGAGCCGCAGCAGCGCCCGCAGCGGCCGCGATGGAATGTTGTCGATCAGATAAATGATCGGTGTGATGAAGAATCCGAGCTGCATCAGATTCGCGATGATGTCGCGCAGATCGCGCAACAACACCGCCGCCGACGACACCGCCATGACGATGCCGGCCACGAAGATGGTCTGCAGCAGCATCAGGAACGGGACGAGCGCCGCGGTCGCCGGAATCGTCGCCTGGCCGAAATACGCGTAACTGCCCATCGCGACGAAGAGGATGGGCAGCGCCAGCGCGAAGTGAACGAGATGCGAGAGCACGACGACGAGCGGCAGCGTCTCGGCCGGAAACATCACTTTCTTGATCAGGCTCGCGTTCGCGGAAATCGAGGTCGTCGATTCCAGCACTGCCGCTGAAAAAAATGTCCACGGCAGAATCCCCGCGAAGAGAAAAAGCGGATAGTTCTTCACGACCTGCTGCGGGAAAAAGATCGTGAAGACGACGGTGTAGACGCCGAGGAGAAGAAGCGGGTTAGCGAGCGACCAGAAAAAGCCGAGGATGGAGCCGCGGTAGCGGGCTTTGAGGTCGCGGGCCGTCAGCGCAGCGAGGAGCTGGCGGTAGCGATAGAGGGTCGCGAATTCATTCACACGTCCTCAGTGACGATCAACATCAACGTCGTCCCGCCGATCGTGAACTCGGAATGATTTTGAATCTCGGTCTGGCCGGAGATCTTCTCGCCTTCGATCAGCGTGCCGTTGGTCGATTTCAGATCTTCGACGACATAGGTCATATCGCGAATCTCGACCGCCGCGTGGTTGCGCGAGACTTCGCTGTCGCTCAGCGCCAGATCAGCGCCCGTTCGTCCAATCGTCACGCGCGGCTTCTCGATGCGATATACGCTGCCCGCGTCGGGACCGTTGATGACGGCCAGCGACAACCGTTTGCCCTGCGGCATCTGCGGCCCGGCAACCTTGCCGGTGCTCTTCTCCTCGAGGGCAGGATTCGCTTCGGCAGTCGCTTGGGCCTTCTTCGCCTGGTCGCGTTTGTGGAAGGTAGAGTCGCCGCTTTTCGGCTCGGATTCTTTTGCCGCTGCAAATGCAGGATTGTGAATCTCGAAAATGGTCGCGCACTTCGCACATTTGATCTTTTTCGAAGGCTTGCGCTCGAAGCGATCTTCGTCGTACTGATAGCGCGCGTGACAGTTCGTGCACTCGATGATCACGGTCGTTGACGATAATACAATGCGCTTCCCATGAAGCGAACCGCTCTCCTCTTCGCGTGTCTCGCTGCCGCCTGCCAGACAACGTCCGCACCGCCGATGAAAACGACCACGACAAATGGCCTGACGATCGCTCCCGACATTGCGCAGCGCACGGCGCAGCTGCCGCGCACGGTGATCGATTACGACCGATCGCTGCTCAACGACAACGAGCGCCAGGTCGTCGCCAAGCTGATCGAAGCATCGAAACTCATCGACGAAATCTTTTGGCGGCAGGTGTCGGAAGACAACCCGGCGCTGCGCGACCGTCTGGCGAAGGAGAATTCGCCGGCCTACGACTACTTCGTCAAGAACAAAGGTCCATGGGGCCGCCTCAAAGACGATGCGCCGTTCATCGGGACGAAAAGGAAGCCGCCCGGCGCAGCCTTCTATCCCGAGGACATGACGAACGAGGAATTCGAAAAGTACATCGGCGAGCATCCCGACAAAAAAGACGAGCTGCAGGGATTGTTTACCATCGTGAAGCGCGATGGCCCCGCGTTCGTCGGGGTTCCCTACTCGGCGTTCTATCGCGACTTCCTTCAGCCGGCGGCTGCCAGGCTTCGCGAGGCTGCGGCGCTGACGACCAACGATTCGCTGAAGAAGTTTCTCAACTCACGCGCCGATGCATTCCTGTCGGACAATTATCGCGACAGCGACATGGCCTGGATGGATCTCAACGGCCCGATCGAGGTCGTCATCGGACCATACGAGGTCTACGAGGACAATCTATTCAACTACAAGGCTTCGTTCGAATCGTTCGTGACGGTGGTCGACGGGCCGGAGAGCGCGAAACTTGGCGCTTACGCGCACGCATTGCCGGACATGGAGCGCAATCTCCCCGAGCCAGAGCAGTACAAAAACCTCAATCGCGGTACGGAGTCGCCGATTCGTGTGGTGCAGCAGATCTATAGTGCCGGCGACGCGCGGCGAGGCGTGCAGACGGCGGCCTTCAATCTGCCCAACGACGAATGGGTGCGCGAGAAAAAGGGATCGAAGAAGGTCCTGATCAAGAACGTGATGAACGCCAAGTTCCGGCAGAGCGGCCGGCCGATCGCGCTGCGCGTGCTCGATCTGTCGTTGATTAATTTCTTGACCTTCGATGCCTATTTCAATCACACGTTATTCCACGAGCTGTCGCACGGCCTGGGGCCAGGCTTCATCACGCAGCCCAATGGCGAACGCGTCGAAGTCCGCATCCCGCTGAAGAATCTCTACTCCACCATCGAAGAGTGCAAAGCGGACGTCTTAGGCGTCTGGAATCTGCTTTACGCGCAGCAGCGCGGTTTGGTGACGAGCTTCGACGATCGCCAGCTCCTCGCGACATATGCCGGATTGATGTTTCGCTCCACACGATTCGGAGTGGGCGAAGCGCACGGGCGAGGAACGGCCGTGCAGTGGAACTGGCTGCGCGAGCACAACGCGATCGGTCCGGTAGCTGGTAAGAAATTCGGCGTCGATTTCACGAAGATGCGCGACGGAATTCGCGATCTTGCGACCGAGCTGCTCACCATCGAGGCCACCGGCGATTACAACCGCGCCAATGCGCTGCTCGAGAAATATGGGAAAGAGACCGACGAGATGCGCGCGGTCAACGCGATCCTGAAAGACATTCCCGTCGACATCTGGCCGGTGTTCCCGGCCGCGGGAGAACAGTAGCGATGGAAGGGCGCACGCGACTCGTCTGCGGCGACTGCGGCCGGACATGCGAGATCGTGGGCGAGATGCCGGATGA
>QHVX01000103.1:8466-8713 GCA_003222375.1 Acidobacteriota bacterium | reverse complement strand
CCGCGTGTTCGACCGGCGGCACTTTGGGTCAGTTCGTGCCTGGCCTGGAGGCTTCGACAGCGGCCAAACAGGCCGTTCTCATTCAATTGAAATCAGGCACGAGTTTCAGGACCAACATCGGCGCGGTGAACCCGAACGGAACTCCGGCAAACGTCACATGGCGGTTGTACGACAAGAACAATAGTCTCGTCGCAACCGGCGCGACCGGTACGCTCGGCGTGATGCCGCCATTCGCTGTCATCGGTCC
>QHVX01000103.1:0-8347 GCA_003222375.1 Acidobacteriota bacterium | reverse complement strand
GTGACGCCGCCGTCGAATTCGAACGGCAAGACCTACAACGTGTCGCTGGCGAGCTTCGTCATTACCGTTTCGCCGGAAATCAAACTGCTGGATCTCAACGTGGGCGACACCGTCACCTTTCACATCACGGTGCGCGACTCCACGCACGGATTCGAGCTTCTCGATCCGAACGGCGGGGTTGTCATCGCTCCGGAGATCTTCAAACCTGGTGATGTCGTCGACAGGACATGGACGGTGCAGAAGAAGGGGACTTACACCTACTTTTGCGTCAACTCGTCGTGCGGCGCCGGACACTCCTCGATGACGGGCGAGTTCTCGATCCAGATCACGACGGTTCCTCCGGACTCCGGCCCGCGTTACTGAATTCTGCTAAGCTGTTGACTGCGAATAACGTGGCGGGTGTGATGGAGATCCTGCATTTCGCGAAAAGCAGGCGCGGTGGAGAATTGATCGGGATCGTCATCCTGGCAGCAGGCCTCAGTCTCGGCGCCGCTTTGATCACCTACCATCCCGACGACTCTTCCGCCTTCTACACGTCCACCAACAACGCGATCTCGAACGCCATCGGCTATTACGGCGCGACTGTCGCCTGGATCTTCGTCGGATTTTTCGGCTTCGCGAGTCTGCTCTTTCCGCTCGGCATGCTGGTCATCGGCTGGCAGCGCTTCTGGGACCAGGAAGTCGAATATGTCCAGACCAAAGCCTTCGGATGGGTGACGCTCTTGATCGCGGTCCCGCCGTTGCTCGATCTGACGTTCGGCAAGGTCTGGCTTCGCGGTGCGCTGATCGCATCGGGCGGATACCTCGGGCAGGAAATCGATCAAGCCGCGATCACGAATCTGAATCGCGGCGGCTCGGCGATTCTGTTCGGCACGATGCTGCTGGTCGGCATTCTTCTGTCGACGCGCATCAGCCTCGCGGCGATCTTCATTGCCATCAAGGAAAACCTGGTCGGCTTGAGCCGCACGCTCACGCTGCAGTGGGCCCGCCTGACAGAGCGTCGCCGCAAAGAAAAGATGAAAGAGGCCATCGTTCGCAAGCATGCGCTGCGACTCGTCGAGAAGGACGAAGTGCCGATCCAGGAAGATTCCGGTCCGGTCGTTCGCGAGGTCAAAGGACCTGGCCGTTTTCAGATCCGCAAAGTGACGAAAGCGGATCTCCGCAAGGCAGCCGAGGCGCTGGCGCAGCAGGAGAGCCCGGATCCGTTTGCGCTTTATGCACACGAAGAACCCCCAGATTTCGAGGAACCGGAACCACGGCCTAAAGTCCTCATTTCACGTCCGTCCACGAGGCCCACCAGACCTGCGAAGCGCGATCTGCGTTTGGGCAACGACGAATTGCCTCCGGTGCATTTGCTCGCGGTCGGCGCGAAGCAGGGTCAGATCGACGACGAGGTCCACAAGAAATATCTCGAGATCGGACGCCTGATCGAGGAGCGATGCCGTGAGTTCGCCGTCGAAGGCGAGGTGACTGCATACCATCCGGGTCCGGTCGTCACGACATTCGAATTCAAGCCATCGGCGGGCGTGAAGTACGCGCGCGTGGTGAACCTCGGCGACGATCTCGCTCTGGCATTGAAAGCGGAGTCGATCCGCATCGAGCGCATCTCCGGATCGTCGACGGTCGGCATCGAAGTGCCGAATCGAAAGCGCGATCTGATCACCGTGCGCGACATCGTCGACACCGAGACCTTCTCGCAAGCGCCGTCGCTGCTCACGCTGGCCCTCGGAAAAGACATCCATGGCGAGCCGACCGTCACGGATCTCGGCCGGATGCCGCATCTTCTCGTCGCGGGCGCGACCGGCGCCGGCAAATCCGTCGGACTCAACTCGATGATCGTGTCGCTGCTGTACAAAGCGCTGCCGCGGCAGCTTCGGATGCTGATGATCGATCCGAAGATGGTCGAGCTGAAGATCTACGAGGACATCCCGCATCTGCTGCATCCGATCGTCACCGATCCGAAGCTCGCGTCCAACGCGCTGATCTGGGCGGTGGCCGAGATGGAGAATCGCTATCGCACGCTCGCGGAATGCGGCGTGCGCAACATCGATCAGTACAACGCGCTGCTGAAAGATCCGGAAGCGCACCGGCGCGCGCGAAAAGCGGCGCCCGACGACACGACCCCGACGCCGGAGGCCATGCACTACATCGTCATCATCATCGACGAATTCGCCGATCTGATGATGGTCGCGCCCAAGGATGTCGAAGATTCCGTCACGCGACTGGCGCAAAAAGCGCGCGCGGTCGGCATCCACCTCATCGTGGCGACGCAGCGTCCGTCGGTCGATGTCATCACCGGCGTGATCAAAGCGAATTTCCCGTCGCGCATCGCGTATCAGGTCGCCTCGAGGGTCGATTCGCGCACGATTCTCGATACGCAGGGCGCCGAAAGGCTTCTCGGATCGGGCGACATGCTGTTTCTTCCGCCGGGAACCGCGCGCCTCCGCCGCATTCACGGCGCGTACGTGTCGGAAGGGGAGATCAACGAGGTCGTCGACTTCGTGAAGAAGAACCAGGGCGAGCCGAAGTTTCTCGAGGAGATCACCAAGGTGCTGGAACAGAAAACAGCCGCCGACGGGATCGAGTATCTCGACGATCCGAAATACGACGAAGCCGTTCGCGTCGTCTTGTCGACCGGTCAGGCGTCGGCGTCGTATCTCCAGCGCCGGTTGAAACTCGGATACTCACGCGCGGCGCGGCTGATCGAGATCATGGAAGCGCACGGAGTGGTCGGGCCGTCGCAGGGAAGTAAGCCTCGCGACGTTCTGATCCGCGCCGAAGACTATCCGCCGGCGAGCGGCGAGATCTGATGTGGGCCGCCGCGTCTACGCCTTAGCGACGGCGGCCGCACTCGTCCCGATCTGGCTCTTCAAATATTTCCCGACGCAGGATGGCCCAAGCCATCTGTACAACGCGTTCGTCTTCGCGCACTACTTCGATCGCACAAATAATATTACACGAGAATACTTCATATTAAACATACATCTTTTTCCGAACTGGACGACCTATCTCATCATGGCGCCGCTCCTTCGCGTCCTGCCGCCCCTGATCGTGCAGCAGATCGTGCTGTCGATCTGCGTCATCTGCATTCCGGCAGCGGTGGTCTATCTCCAGAAATCATTCAAACCGGCCGCCGATGCGACCGCGCTCCTCGGCGTGCTGCTGGCGTTCAGCTACATCCTCTTCATGGGCTTTTTCAACTTCATCATCGGCGCAGCGCTTTTCATCTTCGCGATCGGATTCTGGTGGCGCCGGCGCAACGGCCGCTACTTGTTAGTGCTGTACGCGCTCCTCATCGCGATTTATCTCAGCCACGGGCTCGCGTTCGCGGCGACGCTGCTTTCGATCGCGATCCTGGCCGTCACGGAACGGCGCTGGCGCGTTCTGGCGGAGCTCGCACCGGCGCTCATGCTTTTCGTCCTCGATGCGGTCGCGCGAACGGAAGGGCAGCCTCTGTTTCGCTCCTTCATGTGGCATGTGCGACAACTTCCCGCATTTTTCACGGCCGGTTGGATCATCCTGGCAATCGTGGCATTCGGAGTCGTGTGGGGACGCGGTTCAGCTCGTCCGATGGGGTTCGTCTCCGCCGCCCTCTTCATCGCCTACTTCGCGATGCCGTGGGGTTATGCAGTGGGCGGATCGGTGCAGTCGGGTTGGATCAACGAGAGACTCCTGTTCCTCGCGATTCTCACCCTCCCGGCCTGGATCGCGTTGCCGCGGCCTGCGATCGCGACGACGCTTTTTCTGATCGCGATTGCCGCGCACATCGTCATGACGTCGATTCAGATCGCGAAGCTCGATCGCTACATCGGCGAAATCGTGAAATGCGCGCCGCTGATCCGGCCGCACAGCGCGCTCCAAACGTTCCTCCCGCCGTTGACCAGGACGCCGCAGGTCACGCCGACGCTCCATCTCAGCGCCTACTTCGGTCTGCAGACGGACGTGGTCGATCTCGACGACTACGAAGCGCGCCTTCCCGATTTTCCCCTCTCCTACCGTCCCGCCCTCCCGGCCCGCCCGCCGGATGCGGTGGTGATCTGGCGTGGCGCCCAGGTGCAGCGTGTGATCGGATACAGAATCGTCTGCAGCAACAGCGAGATCCGCCTGCTCCAAAAAGTGCAGTAAGATTTGTGCATCTCATGAAGGCGAAAGCGCTGTTAGGCGAGTTCCGGGAGGCCGAGTTCATCGGCCAGGTCGCCGGTCTGCGAAGCACGTACTACATTCTGCGGACCGACAAACACTTCATCCTGATCACGCAGTCAGGACCACTGGCCGGCAATTTCAATCTGGTGACGCGGCGCGCGGTCGAATCGGTGCAGCGCAGATTCGGCGGCAAGAAGGGTCTGACGTCCGCCGAGATCCTCAAACGATCGAGCGCGGTCAAGGAGCGCTTCGACGTCTTGCGCATTCTCTATGTGCTCGAGGCGATGAAGCAGGCCACCAAGCGCATCGCCAAACCGCCCGCTCGCGGCTTCGTGTTCGATCTGAAAAAGCGGCGCTGAGGTTGGCGCTGTTCCTGCTTTTCCCGCGTCTGTGCGCTGGACGCCCGGAGGCGAAAGCTCAGACATCGAAGATCGCCGTGGCGGCGGCTTCGGATTCGGCGGCATGCCGATCGGCATCGGCGGCGCGATCGTTTTGCTCGTTCTGAGCCTCATCTTCGGAAAGAACTTCTTTGCGATCTTCGAAGGTGCCCAGACGCCGACCGAGAGCCGTCCCGTCGAGCAAACTCCGGGAGAGAGCCGCGAAGTGCAGTTCGTCTCGTTCGTGCTCGACGATGCGCAGGCGACGTGGGAAAGAGTCCTGGGCGATCGCTACCGCCACGCGAAGCTCGTTCTCTTCCGCGACGCCACGACCTCCGGCTGCGGATTCGCGCAGGCGGCGTCGGGGCCTTTTTACTGTTCGGTCGACGAGAAGGTGTATCTCGATCTCGCGTTCTTCGACGAAATGCGGGATCGCTTCGCGGCCAGCGGCGATTTTGCGCAGGCGTACGTGATCACGCACGAGATCGGCCACCACGTCCAGAAACTCCTCGGCATCGTGCGGCGGTCGCGCGCCGATTCGGTCGCCCTCGAGCTGCAAGCTGACTGCTTCGCCGGCATCTGGGGTCATTCGACCGCGCAGCGCAACATTCTGGAGAGCGGCGACATCGAGGAAGGGCTGAGCGCGGCGGCGTCGGTCGGCGACGATCGACTGCAGCGCATGTCGGGAAAGCGCGTCAATCCCGATTCGTTCACGCACGGCTCATCGCGTCAGCGCGCGATGTGGTTCCGCCGCGGCCTGGAATCCGGCCGCATCGAGGACTGCGATACGTTCGGCGCTGTGCGCGAGTAGAGAGCTCAGGTCCGCCAGTAGAACCACGCCTCGACGAACGTCGCGAGGATGAATCCGAACAGCAGAGCGACGTATGCGAATCGCAGGAAGCGATATTTTTTCTTGTACAGATAGACGCCGAGGGAGTGGATGTCTCGGACGGCGGTTTCGTAGATGAGAGCATCCGACGAGAGGATGTGCTCCATCTCGTCGCGGTATTCGTCGTCCGACATCTGCGCGAAGTGGCCGAAGAAGAGGATGTTGCGCTCCGCGGACCGCCGCTTCGACCGCGCGAACGTCGGCAGCACCGCCACGATCGCGAGCATCAGCGAGATCAGACATGCCGCCGCCAGTGTCAGAAGGGCGGGCCGCAATTGTGGATCGCTGGCCCGGCTCAGCGCGATCGTCATCACGATCGAAGAAATCGTGATCAGAATGCTCGCCTTGGTATCTGCCATGACGCTGAGCTGCACGTGATGCTGCTGCGCGGTGCGGAGAAGATTGTCGACGCTCGATCGCGGCGTCACGCCCGAAAACGGACGCCGGACCTCCTTCGGTGTGGACGACATTCGGCAAGTTTACAATCGTCGGGTGAGCAAGCGGAAACTGGTGCTTTACCCCCGCGATCCTGCTGCCGTGGTCGACATCGACGCTATCGAGAAAGCGCTGCGCGAGGCCGACTTAATCGGCCGGTCCATCGAACAAAAAACGAACGGCGCTCCCTGGGACTACTTTTATTTTGTACAATAATATCGTGAGCAATTTTCTAGAAGCGATTGTTCTCTTCCTGCCCACCGATGCCGGCGGACGCGCAACGGCGATTGCGCCCCGCGAAGGTTCGTATCGGCCCACGGTCGGTTCGACGCCGATGCGCTTCATCGAAGGTTCGCCGATCATCGCGCCGGGTCAGGCCGCGCGGGTGGTCGTCGAGATCGAAGAACCGGCAGACCTGTTGCACCTCACTGCAGGCACGGAGTTGGAGATCGTCGAGCAGGAGCGCGTCGTCGGGATCCTGACCGTTACGCGGCTCTGCCGGGCGATCACCGTTTAGCATGGACGGCTGGGAGGGAAGACGCAGAATCTCGCCGCGGCGGAGGTCGTTCCGCACCATCGCGCTCCTGATGCTGACTCCGGTCGTCGGCCTTTTGGCGATCCTGGTCGGCATCTTCGTCGTCCAGAGCCGTCCCGTTCTCAGTTCTCGGTTGTCAGTCCTCAGTTCCCGCCATCCCCGGAGAACGGAGAACCGAGAACGGAGAACCCGCGCACGCATCGTTCTGATCATCGACGACGTGGGCTTCGACCGCCAGCCGCGTCACGCTCTCGAAGATGCGAATCTCCTTCACGACCGCGGTTTTGAAGTTCTGTGTCACCTGCCGATGGAGCCGGAGCAGTTTCCGCGCATCTCGCCCGGAGAGGGTGCGGTGCTGACGTCGATGTCAGACGCCGAGATCGCGAGGACGACAGCCGCCGGACTGCAGGCGGTGCCGTATGCGCGCGGGGTGAACAATCACATGGGATCGCGCGCGACCGCCGATCGCCGCGTGATGGAGTCTGTGCTCGACGCGTTGCCGGCGGGCATGTATTTCGTCGATTCGCGCACGACCGGCTCGTCGGTTGCGGCGGCCGTGGCGCGGGAACGGCGCATTCGCACGGCAACGCGAAATGTGTTTCTCGACGACGTGGCGAACGAGGTGGCCGTCCGCCAGCAACTGCGCGAGCTCGCGCGAGAGGCCGACGCGCATGGAGTGGCGATCGGCATCGGCCACATGTACCCTGCGACGGTGCGCGTGCTCCTCGCCGAGGTTCCAGCGCTGAAGCGGCAGGGATTTCGATTCGTACGTGCAAGCGAGGCGGTGCGGTAGTTGCTCCTCGCGCTCTTCCTGATCGACCTCGCGGCCGGTCTCTATCTCTTTTTGCCGCTGGTCGGGCGCCGCAACGCGGGCGTCAAGTTTTATCGGCTGATCCTGATCGTCAGCGGCCTGCTCGTTGTGTGCGCGTCCGTCGCGCGTTGGGATCCGATGGATGCAATTCTCATCGGGCTGACCGTCATCGTTTACGTGACGTTGCGTTACCCGAAGCGCCTTGTTTTTCGTCTGCCGGCAGCACTCCTCGGCATTGCCTATTTGGCCGGCGGCGCGATGTCGTGGCGAATCGCGACCGGCAGCGCGTGGCCATGGAGCGTCGCCGGCGCACTCGCGAGCATCGCGTTGTTAGGCAGCGTGAACCTCGCCATGCTGCTCGGGCACTGGTACCTCGTTGTCCGCGGCATGAGCATCGATCCGCTGAAGCGATTGGCGATCGCGACGCTGGCGACCGTTCTCGTACGCGCGATCGTCGTCGGCTGTGCATTGATCGTCCCGGGCGTCTGGGCGGCGGTGGCGATCCGGCAGGGGATTTTTTTCTGGATGCGCGCCGGGTGGGGGTTGGTGGGGCCGCTCGCGCTCTATCCGATGATCTGGGGCACCGTGAAAATACGATCGACCATGGCCGCGACCGGAATCCTCTACGTCGATGTCGTGGCGGTCGTCATCGGCGAGGTTCTGGGCGGTTGGTTGTCGGCGACGGCGCACCTCCCGGTGTAGCCTCGTCGCGTTCGTCGACTTCTTCGAGCTCGTGTTGCGCCTCGACGACTTTTTTCTTCGGCGGCTCGAGCAGCGATTGAAGCTCCAGCGCGGCTGCGCTGAGCGAGCCCGACGTTCCGTGCTTCGCGTCCCGCCGAATCATCGAAATACCGAGCGCCAGAAGCGCCAGCGCGGCGACGACGATCAACAGGAGAAAAACACAGCCGAGAAGACTTTGCATCAATACCGAATGATCAGCGGAAGGTCGGGGCGAAGATCTTTGCGCTTCCGCTTCGCACCTTTGTCGAATGTCAGCTCGATCGCCCAGGCGTTACCGCGACCGACCGTAAGCACGCCTTGCTTTTCAACATACCTTAGCGCGTCGATCGGCTGATAGCCCTTTGGCTGAATGAGGCATACGCCAGTGATTCTCCTCGCGCCGATCGGTTGCTGCATCGCGCGCTTCGCCTGCTCCT
>QHVX01000102.1:3212-16025 GCA_003222375.1 Acidobacteriota bacterium | reverse complement strand
TCTTGCCATTTGGATGAGTTTGTCTCACAGTTAATCCCGGTCGTCCAAAAAACTTCGGGTTCTTCGCGTGCGATCGCTCTTCGCTTGCGCAGTTCTTATTTCCGCGGTGGTTCCACTGTGCGCGGCGGATTCGGAGTCCGTCTCCACCTATTGCCGGGAGACTGAAGTTCCACTCGACTCCGTCCACTCCTCTGCACGCCTGGCAGGTTGCAGCGACGACGCGCATGTCGACCTTCTCTGGCATCTCGACCGAATCGATCAAACCGACGGAAATCTCGATGGCCGGTATCACCGGCGTCACGGCGGCGCCGGAAGCATCGTCTATGTCATGGATACCGGCGTTTTGGCGTCGCATGTCGAGTTCGGCAACCGCGTGATTGCGGGTTTCGATGCTGCCGCGCCGCTGACTGTCGGCGCATCGAACTGCGTCAGCCGCAACAAAGCGATCGAACCCTGCTACACGAATTGGTCCGAGGTCGTGGGCGCGTCGCATGGAACGAGCGTCGCGTCGCTGGTGGCGATGATCGTGAGTGTGCGCGTGATGAACGAATCGGCGCTCGCGACCACGCGCACGTATCTCGACGGCCTCAACTTCATCATCCGCCATGCGTGGGATCCGAACACGCCCCAGTTCCACACCGCGGTCGTCAACATCAGCGGCTGGGTCCTCGAGAAGCTCCAATCGATGCCTGATCCGTCGCCGGTGAGCTTCGCGACTGTTGAGCGAAAAATTCGCGACATGATCGGCGGCGTCGACGCCGATGGACGTCCCGATCCGAATGGAAAGAAATTCCTCTTCGTCGTCGCCGGCAACAATATCGACAACGGCTGCGGACGCGCCGGCATCGTCGACCGTTTCCCGGCCACCCTGGGCAAGGAGCTCGACGGGTTGATCACAGTCGGCGGCATGACCGAAGAAAACAGTTGGTGGCCGGGCGCGTGCAAAGGTGGACTCGAGATTCTGGCGCCGTCGCAGGACATCTTCAGCGCGACGATCACGGGCAGCGATCATTATCGCGGCCGTTATCCGAATCTCCGTTCCGGAACGTCATTTGCCGCGCCGATCATCGCCGGCATCGCCGCGCGGCTCCTCTCCGAAAATCCAATGCTGAGCCCGGCCGAGATCGAATCGGTCATCGAGAGCACTCCTTCGCGCATCTTCAATCCCGATCCGACCCACGCCGATGGCAAGGTTGCCTTCGTCCAGGATGCGCCGGCGGTTCAGACTGCGCGCGTCGCGCCGTAAAATAGTGGCGTGCGGTCGCTTGCCGCTGTGACAGTCGCGCTCATCACCACCGTTGTCCATGCGCAAATCATCTCTACCCGTTGTGGAGCGGAGCAGGTCCGCGTCGGCGGCACGGTCGATTTGCGGCTGATCGGATGCGGCGAAGGCTTCACGGACAATCTTCTCTGGCATCTCGACCGCGCCGATTCCGCCGACGGCTCCCTCGACTTCAAGAGCACGCGGAAAGCGACCGGGAAAGGTGTGGTGATTTATCTGTGCGACACCGGCGTCATGCGCGATCACGACGAATTCGCGCGCGCCGATGGACCGGCTGTCATCGGCTTCATCGCCGTGAACGGTCTTGGGCGCGATTGTCCGACCGGCCGCAATCCGGCACTCGATCCGTGCTGGAGCGGCGACGCGGCGCTCAGTATTCTCACTCACGGAACAGCCACCGCGTCGATGGCAGTTGGTCGCAACACCGGCATCGCTCCCGACGCCAGGCTGGTGTCGGTTTACATGGAGAACGTCGGACAGGACATCGGTTCCTGGATCCGGACTTTCGACGCCATCATTCGTCATGCGTTTGATCCGATGACGCCACAATTCAAAACCGGCATCATCAACATGAGCTTCACACCCAACCTGGCCTCGGTCGCCGATCCGAATTTCCCGGCGTTCGAGAAAAAGATGCGCGAGATGATCGCCGGCGTCGATGCCGGCGGCAATCCCGATCCGAATGGCAAACGCTT
Source organism: Acidobacteriota bacterium (assembly GCA_003222375.1). Taxonomy (GTDB): domain Bacteria; phylum Acidobacteriota; class Thermoanaerobaculia; order Gp7-AA8; family Gp7-AA8; genus Gp7-AA10. Next base: position 14,048 of record QHVX01000102.1, on the reverse strand, counting down.
TCTGTTCGTCACCGTTGCCGGAAATCACGTCGAGGGCGGCAGCGATCAATGCGACAAAAACATGAACACGAATACCTTTCCCGGAATCCTCGGCGCATCGATCGACGGATTGATCACGGTCGGAGGCATCGATGCAACGAATTACCTCTGGGATCGCTCATGCAGAGGCGAGGCGGTCGACATCCTCGCGCCGGCCGCGAATCTCCTGGTTGCTTCCCTCAGCGCTCGCGATCATTACCGCAGCGGTGTCGCATCGACAGCACCGTACCCGGGCAACTACGGCACGTCCTACGCAGCGCCTTACATTGCCGGCATCGCGGCGCTTCTACTCGAGAAGAATCCTGACCTGACCCCGGTCGAGCTCGAATCGATGATCAAGAGTCACGCTTCGCATACCGCGAATGCCGACGAAGCGACAGCTGCGGGGCGTGTCGCAGTTTTCGACGGGATCTTCGCAATCCCCGGACGGCGGCCGGGGCGGCGCTGATGTCCGGTTACGACTCGTCGGCAATCGAAGTTCTCACCGGCCTCGAACCTGTCCGCAAGCGGCCGGGAATGTACACGGCTACCGAGCGGCCCAATCACCTCGCGCAGGAGGTGATCGACAACTCTGCCGACGAGGCCATCGCCGGATATTGCGACGAGATCGTCGTCACGCTCCACACCGACGGATCGATGTCAGTCTCCGACAACGGGCGAGGGATGCCGGTGGACAAACATGCCAAGGAGGGCGTGTCGGGCGTGGAAGTGATCCTGACGCGTCTCCATGCGGGCGCAAAGTTCTCCGAAAAGAATTATCGATTCTCAGGCGGACTACACGGCGTCGGCGTTTCGGTCGTCAATGCGCTCTCGAAGAAATTGCAGGTGTGGGTGCGCCGCGACGGCAAGGAATACTTCATGTGGTTCGCGGACGGGAAGAAGCGCGCCGAGCTGAAACCCATCGACAAAGTCGGTCAACGCAACACCGGCACGACGATCCGCTTCTGGCCCGACGAAAAATTCTTCGAGACTACGAAGTTCAACGTTCCCCGCCTGAAGCACGTCATGCGCGCCAAGGCCGTCCTGGCGCCGGGTCTTCGCATCAAGTTCATCAACGAAGGCGACAAGAAAGACAACGAAGAGTGGTACTACGAAGACGGCCTGGTGGCGTATCTGACCTCCGAGCTGCAAGGGCAGAGCGTCGTTCCCGATCCGCCCTTCGTCGGACATTTCAAAGGATCGAACGAGGAAGCCGATTGGGCGATCGTCTGGCTGACCGAGGATGGCGATCTCGTCACCGAGAGCTACGTCAATCTGATTCCGACGACACAGGGCGGAACGCACGTCAATGGATTTCGCACCGGCCTGACCGATGCCATCCGCGAATTCTGCGAGCTGCGCAATCTTCTTCCGCGCGGTGTGAAGCTCACGCCGGAGGACGTCTGGTCACGCTGCAGCTACATCCTTTCGCTGCGCATGACCGAGCCGCAATTCACGGGACAGACGAAAGATCGATTGTCGTCGCGCGAAGCGTCGGCGTTCGTTTCGGGCGTCACGCAGGATGCCTTCTCGATCTGGTTGAACAACAACGTTTCCGCGGGAGAAGCGATCGCGCAGGTCGCGATCTCGGCGGCGATGACGCGCCTGCGCCAGGGCAAAAAAGTCGAGCGGAAAAAGCTGATCAGCGGTCCCGCGCTTCCCGGAAAGCTCGCCGATTGCACATCGAGCGATCTCGGCGAGACGGAGCTGTTCCTCGTCGAGGGCGATTCCGCGGGCGGATCCGCAAAGCAGGCGCGCGATCGGGAGTATCAGGCGATCATGCCGCTGCGCGGAAAGATTCTGAACACGTGGGAAGTCGATCCGAACGAGGTGCTCTCCTCGGAGGCAGTTCACGACATCGCCGTGGCACTCGGCATCGATCCGGGCTCGGATGATGTGAAGGGCCTCCGCTACGGAAAGGTCTGCATCCTCGCCGATGCCGACTCCGACGGCGCCCATATAGCAACATTATTGTGTGCACTTTTCGTGAGACATTTTCGAAAGCTCGTCCTCGATGGACGGATCTACGTCGCCATGCCGCCGCTCTTCCGCATCGACATCGGCAAAAACGTTTACTACGCGCTCGACCAGCACGAGCGCGACGGCATCCTGCAGCGCATCGAGGCCGAGGGCATCAAAGGCCGCGTCAACATCCAGCGCTTCAAAGGCCTCGGCGAAATGAATCCGATGCAGCTTCGCGAGACCACCATGAATCGCGACACGCGCCGCCTCGTGAAACTCACCCTCAATCCGAAGGACGGGGCCGACGCCACGATTGATATGTTGTTGGCGAAAGGGCGGGCGGGCGATCGCAAAGAATGGTTGATGGAAGAGGGCAACAAAGCGGAGATCCTGGAATGAATGCAGAATGCAAAATGCAGAATGCAGAATTAAAAAACTTCTTGTTTCTGCATTCTGCATTCTGCATTCTGCATTGGTATGGCCACGCGTAAGAGCAAAGAGCAACTCACTCTCAAGGCGCCCCCGCCACCGCTCCCGCCCGACATCGAGCACACTCCTGTCGCGACGTTCGCGCGCAAGGCGTACCTCGACTATTCGATGTACGTCATCCTCGATCGCGCGCTGCCGCACATCGCGGACGGACTCAAGCCGGTGCAGCGACGCATCATCTACGCGATGTCGGAGCTGGGCCTCAGCGCGACCGCGAAGTTCAAGAAATCGGCGCGGACGGTCGGTGACGTCATCGGCAAGTTTCATCCGCACGGCGACACCGCCTGCTATGAAGCGATGGTGCTGATGGCGCAGGACTTTTCAATGCGCTACCGGCTGATCGAAGGGCAGGGCAACTGGGGCTCGCCCGACGATCCGAAGTCCTTCGCGGCCATGCGCTACACCGCGACGCGGCTGACGAAGTTCGCGCAGACGCTGCTCTCCGAGCTCGAGCAGGGGACGACCGATTGGGGTCAGAACTTCGATGGCACCCTGCGCGAACCGAAGCTATTGCCGTCGCGGCTCCCGCACGTGCTGCTCAACGGCGCGTCGGGAATCGCAGTCGGAATGGCGACCGACATCCCTTCGCACAACGTCCGCGAAGTCATCAATGCCTGCCTGGAGCTGCTCGATCATCCCGACTTGAATATCGCACAAATTACCAAGCATATTAAAGGTCCAGATTTTCCGACTGACGCCGAGATCATCACGCCGCTGTCGGAGATTCGCGACATGTACAAGACCGGCAACGGGTCGATCCGCCAGCGCGCCAGATGGGAGATCGAAGGCGGCGACGTCGTGATCACCGCGCTGCCGTTTCAGGTCTCGCCCAGCAAGGTGCTGCAGCAGATCGCGCAGCAGATGCAGGCCAAGAAGCTGCCCATGGTCGACGATCTCCGCGACGAGTCAGATCACGAAAACCCGACCCGGCTGGTGATCGTCCCGCGCTCGAACCGCGTCGATGCCGACGAGCTGATGGCCCATCTCTTCGCGACCACCGATCTCGAACGCACCTACCGCGTGAACATGAACATCATCGGCCTCGACGGCCGTCCGCGTCTCTACACGCTCAAAGATCTGCTCCTGGAGTGGCTGGAGTTCCGCACCGAGACCGTCAGGCGGCGGCTGCAGCACCGCTACGATCAGGTCAACGCGCGGCTGCACATTCTCGACGGCTACCTCATCGCATACCTGAACATCGACGAAGTCATCAAGATCATTCGCCGCGAAGACCAGCCGAAGCCGGCGTTGATGAAGCGCTTCAAGCTCTCCGATCCGCAGGCTGAGGCGATCCTGGAGCTGAAGTTGCGCTACCTCAATAAACTCGAGGAGATGCAGATCCGCGGCGCGCAACCGAAGCTGGCCGAGGAGCGCACGAATCTCGAGAAGATTCTGGGATCGAAAGTGCGCCTCAAGAAACAGGTGCGCGAGGAGCTCGAGCGCGACGCCGAGGAATTCGGCGATCGCCGCCGCTCGCCGATTGTGGAGCGAGAAGCAGCCAAGGCGCTCGACGCGACGGCCTTGATTCCGTCGGAGCCCGTGACCATCGTTCTCTCAGAAAAAGGTTGGGTGCGCGCCGCGAAAGGACACGACATCGATCCGAACGTGTTGCAATACAAAGCCGGCGACGCGTTTTCGCACTCGACGCACGGCCGCAGCAATCAGGTTGCGGTTTTCCTCGACTCGACCGGCCGCACGTACGCACTGCCGGCACACGAGCTGCCGTCTGCCAAAGGACATGGCGAACCGCTCACCGCGTTTCTCACTCCGCCGCCCGGCGCGACGTTCACCGGCGTCATGATGGGCGATCCCGATGACCTGTGGTTGCTGACCACCGATGACGGATACGGCTTCATCGCGCGGTTCGAGGAATTCGTCACCGATCGTAAAGCGGGGAAAACGATCGTCAACGTGAACGAGAAAGCAACCACGCTGAAGCCGCAGCGCGTGGAGAATGTCAATAGAGATCATGTCGCTGCTGCGACCACCGAAGGAAAATTGCTGCTGTTCGGTACGAAGGAATTGCCGCAGCTCACTCGCGGCAAAGGCGTGCAGACGATCAAGATTCATCGAACGCCGATCGCGCCCGAGAAAGTCGTCAGCACGGCTGTCGTTCCGCCGGACGGCACTCTCGTCGTGCATGCCGGAAAGCGCTATACGAATCTGAAGCCGTCGGACCTCGAGTCCTACATCGGCAAGCGCGCGCAGCGCGGGCTCAAATTGCCTCGCGGGTTCCAGAATGTCTCTTCGATTCAAGTGATCGCCGAGCTGGTGATGTGAAGCGCGCAGCATTGCTTGCGCTATCGCTTTTCGTGCTGATCGCTGATCAGGCGACGAAATACCTTGCGCGCATCTCGCTCGCGCATGTCCCGCCGCGACATTTCGGGATCCTGACATTGCTTTACACCGAAAACCGCGGTGCCTTCCTATCCCTGGGCTCCAATTTTCCCGAGAGCGTGAGGACGGCGGTGTTCGACATCGTCGTCGGCATCGGGCTGGCAGTCGCGACGGTTGTTCTCCTCCGCGGAAAATTGCAGCGCGGCGACGATATCGCCGTCGCGGCGATCATCGGCGGCGGCATCGGAAACTTGATCGATCGATTGCGGTTCGAAGGGCGGGTGACGGATTTTCTCTATCTTGCCGCCGGCCCACTGTTGCTATCATGGATGTTCGCCAGACGTACGGTGCACCAGTGACGAACGAGGAGCTATTCACAGTCCTTGAGGCGCGTTTCGACACGGTCGATGCGCTACTTCGCGTACGCCATCCCGTCCGGCTGATTCCCCGTCGCCACCGAGCCGGTGATCGTCAGCGATTCGAGGTCGAGCACGATCACTTTTCCGGCGTCGCTGCAGGCCACGAACGCACGTTTGCCATCCGGCGCCATCAGGATGCCTTCCGGGCCCTTTTCGACATCGAGCTTCTTCACGAGCTGGCGCGTCGCCGCATCGTAAACGAGCACCTGATTCGACGGCGGATCGGAAATAAGCACGCGCTTGCCGTCGAGCGTGAATTTCACGCGATTCGCCATCTTCGTTCCGGTCGCGACCGTTTGTTTCACCGCATCGGTCGACGTGTCGATGATCGAGAACGCGCCATCGCCGCGATGCGATACCCAGATCTCCTTCGCGTCCGGCGAAAGATCGATTCCCTCAGGTCCTTTGCCGACCGCGATCTGCCTGAGCGCGATCGCGCGCGGCGCGTTGGCGAGATCGAGAGCGCTCACCGAATCGGAGCCGATGTTCGCGGTGTAGATCTTCTTTTCGCCCGGCATGACGACGACCATGTGCGTGACGTTCGCGCCGCTGCCGGAGATCCAGTCGATCGCGCCGCTCGTCACGTCATACCGCGCGACGACGCGGCTGCCTTCAGCCGTGAAGTAGATGTGCGGTCCGATCGCGAAAACACCGTGCGGTCGCAAGAGCGGCAGCGCGAGTCGCTTCAACTCCTTGCGCGACGCGACATCGACGATCGAGACAGTGCTTCCCGGATCGGGTCCGGTGCCGTAGTTCGCGACCAGCGCAATTTTGTTGTCCGTCGAGACCGCAACTTCGTGCGGCCCGTTGCCAGTCGGAATTTTCGAGATCACCTGAAGCGACGTCGGATCGACGAACGCGAGCGTTGCGTCGGTCTTGTTGAGGACGAGCAGGGTCGCGAGCAGGAGATGTGTCATGAGTGCAATACTGCCACGTATGACCGTCGTGAGCCGAACATTACTCGTGATGGTATTCGTGGCCCGCAGTTTGTCCGCGGGCCTTCCCTACCTGCTCAAAGACATCAATCCTTCGACGAGGGCGTCATCGGATCCGCTTCTCCTTCAGACCATCGGGAATACGAGTTACTTCCTCGCTGACGACGGGTCGCATGGCCTGGAGCTGTGGAAAACAGACAGTACGGAATCGGGAACGCAGTTGGTCAAGGACATCAATCCCGGCATCGCGCCGGGCGTGAAAAAGGATCGATCCGCCTACGCATTTCGGGGCCGTCTGATTTTCAGCGCGTTAAACGTGCCGGATATGCAGGTGTGGATTACGGATGGTAGTGAGAGCGGGACAACGATGCTGACGGATATGCATCCCGCCACTCCGCTGGGATTCAACGCCTTCCTCATCGGGGCAACGAACGACGCCGCCTACTTTATTGGAAGCTCGACGCCCGGAGGAGGAGAGCTGTGGCGGACGGACGGCACGGTTGCTGGCACGCGGATGGTCGTCGATCTTCATGTGCGCAGCGGCACATTTCCCTTCGGATTTGGAACGATCGGCAACTCAGTTGTTTTCTTCGCCACAACTGCCACGCGCTCGGGGTTGTTCATCAGCGACGGCACTGCCGAAGGAACGCGCACGCTCGGGGGCGGCGGCGGGGTGGCGGGCCATGTTCCATTTGGCAATGGGCTTGTCTTCGCCGCATTCGAGGACGCAAACACGTTTGGGATCTACCGGACGGAAGGGACGATCGAGAGCATCACTCGCCTTCACGGAGGTTTCAAGGTCGATCCGAATCGCGCGTTTGAACCTTTCGTACTGGCATCGCTTGGAAATTTCGTCTACTTCACGGGCGACGATGGCGTGCACGGTCGCCAACTATGGCGGACCGACGGCACCGTCGACGGAACGGCGATCGTCGCCGTGCCCGGACCAGGAAGCGTGCAAGCCGGGTCTGTGGCCACAGTCGGCGACAACGTTTTCTTCCTTGCGCGCAGCGGCAGTGTCGACCAGCTTTGGAAGTCGGACGGAACGGCAGCGGGAACGAAGTTGGTCAAGGATGGCTTGGCGAATGCGTATGGCGGATTCGCGTGGCATGGCGCGTTCTACTTCGCATGCAACGATGGCCTGCATGGCACGGAACCGTGGATCAGCGACGGCACAACATCGGGGACACAGATGCTCCACGACATTAATCCGGGGATGGGCAGCTCAAATCCGTTTCAGTACTTCGACGGCGGAAATGTCCTTTATTTCAGCGCGGACGATGGTCTGCACGGCATGGAGTTATGGGCGTATTCGAATGTAACGGCGCCTGTGCGACGACGTGCCGCGCGGCCGTGAGACGTCATTTCCTCGTCGTGAAATAGCGTTTGAGCCACTGCGAAAGACCATCCAGTCCGGGGAAGAGTACGCGCTCGGTGATGTTGGCCTGATCGAGCTTGTCGCGCACTTCCCACTTCAGCTCCGCCGGAATGATGATGCGGCGGTACATCGATTCGCCTTGCTTGAGGAAATCTTCGAGCGACAACTTCGGGCTCGACGGAAGCGAGAAGAGCGCGAACTGATTGACGATCCGCTCATCGAGCGACGGCGGCTCGAAGAAGAGCACGAAGTCACCGCCGAGGGCGTCGAAGTCGGCGAGGGAAGTGGCCACGCCGGTGAGCATCTCGGTCGTGAAGATGTTCGCGTTCTCGGCCTTCAGAATTGTTTGCAGAGTCGGCGGAAGAAGCCCGTTTGTTTTTAGATAGTCGACGCACCAGATCGCGCCGTCGTGATCGAACTCGTTGAAGTTCGCGGTTGCGAAATGCATCGCCACGTATGGCGAGTAACTCCAATCGAGGATTCGCGTCGGCAAACCGTGGTGCTTCGCGAGCGAAAGCCAGTTCCAGACCCAGTCGCCGTGCACCGCGCGCTCCACGGCGTACTTGCGAAAGCTGGTGAGCAGATGTTTCTCGTGCGCCACGAACCCGCCTGTTTGCAGGCTGGTGTCCAGCGTATGGGAGACGCGCGGTACTCCGCGAAAAACGAACGACGATCGATGCCGCTGGATCCTCGGACGCCAGGAATCGGCGAAGACAGCTTCCTGGAGCTCGATCCAGCTCTTGATCCGGACATCCATGTTTGACGTTACGTCTTACCACGGATTGGAATATCGCGGATCGCTCAGGAAGCTATCGTCGGTCAGGCTCTCGAGGAAGGCAATCAGATCGCGCTTTTCCTCGGCTGTGATTTTCTTTCGGGAGTGATCGATGGCATCGCTCAGCGTTGGCGCACTTCCGTCGCGCATGTAGGGAGCCGTAATCGCAACGTTGCGCAGGCTCACGACGTCCGATCGTCCATGACACGATCCGCATCCGAGGCGCTGTGAGAAAAAGAGACGGCGGCCGCGCCACGCTGATGCGCTCAAGGCATTCGAATCGCCGTACAGCACGAGGCGGTCGTACGGCGATTGCGCCGAGATGAGCGTGCGCTCGAATGAGGCCAAAGCGCGCGCGACGTTGTCGATCGTGATCGGCGCGTTCTGATCGGGAAACGCCGAAGAGAAGAGCGAAACGTAACGGCTGTCGCCGCGAATTCGCGCAAGCAGCTCTTCGAAATGACCGTCCATGCCGAGCTCGATCGGATCGTGGTTGGTCAGCGGAACCAACACCTGCTGCTCGAGCGTCGTCACCTTTGGATTCGACCACGTCAGCGGCTGACGATAGGCAACGTTCGCAAGACTCATCGTGTTGCGGCGGTGCTGCTGGCCGGTCGATCCGGTCGCATGCGGGCGACCGTCGCAGAATCCAAATTTTTGCTGATGGCACGACGCGCAGCTCTGCGTCTCGTTGAGCGAAAGGCGGCGATCGTAGAAGAGATAGCGTCCCAGCTCCGCCTTCGCGATCGTCAACGGGTTGTCGCGCGGCGTGGGCGGCGCCGCGAAGCCGGGTGGAAGCGCGATCGGTGATTCGACAATCGGAAGAAAATGAGGTTGATGGCCTGGAGCGCGCGCGCAGGCGACCGCCACGGTCACCGCGAGGACGAGCGATCCGCGCCGAAAGGTCAACGCCATGAGCTCCCGGCGCTGGCCGTGCCTGCGATTTCCGAGCGCTGCGAAAGCCATTTCGCAAAATCGTCGATCGACGTGGCCGCGACGCCTCCCGGATCGGCCTTACGATTGGTGACCCATTTCTGCATCGCGTCCCCGAGCTGTTTGGCGAGGTCTTTCGCTCCGCCGTTGTAGAGCTTCAGGTAGGAGGTCTTCGCATCATCGATGCGATTCAGGCCGAGGTACGCCTCGGCGCGATACTCGATGGCCTCGCCGTAATTCGGCATGATCTGGAGTGCCGTGTCGTAGGCCTTGAGCGCTTCGTCGTAGTTTCCGGTGTTCCGAAGCGCATAACCAAGCTCGGTGTGCGCCTGAAACATGTCACGATTGTGGTTGATCGCCGCGCGCTGCGATCGTGCGTCCGCTTCGAATGATTTGCGCACGACCTCTGACAGTTTCTGGCGTTGTGCCGGATCCTGCGACGTGGCGAGCTCCTTCTGGGCCTTCCACGCGCGATCGCGATAGCGGAGGCCGTCATTGAAAAATCGAATAGCTTCGGCCTGCGGGTTCATGCCCGTCGACGGCTGGGGCATCGAGGGAACGCTGGACGCGAAAAGTACTGGAGTAGCAAGCAGACATAGGGCTAACGCCGGAAGTTTGTTGCGCATGGAATTCTCCTTCTTGATGGAGGCAGATTATCGCGCGGTCTGTTAACCGTTAACTGTTAACCTTTGCACACATGAAAGGCATTTTTGCAGCGCTGCTGTTTGCCGCGACCGCTTTTGCGCAACAGGTTCCATTCGCCCCTGACCGCCGGATCGACGAAGGGGAGGGCCCGTTCCCGCGGCTGATCATTCGCGGCGCGACAGTCGTCGATGGCACCGGCGCGCCGCCGATGGGGCCGGTCGACATCGTGATCGAGGGAAATCGCATTCGCGAGGTGAAGAGCGTCGGATTTCCCAAACTTCCGATCAAGCCCGAGGGGCGGCCGAAGAATGCCACACGTGAAATCGACGGCACGAATCTGTGGGTGCTTCCCGGCTTTGTCGACATGCACGGCCATTCCGGCGGCGTGGAGCAGGGGACGCCTGCCGAGTACGTCTTCAAGCTTTGGATGGCGCACGGCATTACGACGGTACGTGAGCCGGGATGCGGCAACGGCGTCGACTGGTGCATCCACGAGCGCGACCGCAGCGCGAAGAACGAGATCGTCGCGCCACGCATCGTGCCCTACGTCTTCACGAGCGAGCGGTCGTGGGATGGCGGGGCGATCGACACTCCCGAGCAGGGCCGCAAGTTTGTCCAGTGGGTCGCCAGGAAAGGTTGCGACGGCCTCAAGATCCTCGGCCCTCCATCCGTCTTCCAGCCCGACGTGTTAGGCGCGATGTTGGATGAAGCCAACAAACTGCACCTCGGATCCACCACGCACCTCGCGCAATTAGGCGTCGCGCAGACGAACATCATTCAGGCGGCCCGCATGGGCTTGCGCGGGATGGAGCATTGGTACGGCCTGCCCGAGTCAATGTTCACCGACCGCACGATTCAGAATTATCCGAACGATTACAACTACAACGACGAGCAGCATCGCTTCGGTCAGGCTGGGCGATTGTGGAAGCAGTCCGCGCCGCCGGG
>QHVX01000102.1:0-3116 GCA_003222375.1 Acidobacteriota bacterium | reverse complement strand
GGCGTTACTACCAGCCCAGCCGCGCGGCGCACGGGTCGTACTGGTTCGATTGGACAACCGCCGACGAAGTGGAGTGGAAAAACAATTACCGGATCTGGATGCGGTTTCTCAACGACTACAAGAATCGCGGCGGGCACGTCACCACCGGTTCGGATTCGGGCTTCATCTTCAAGCTCTATGGATTCGACTACATTCGCGAGCTCGAGCTGCTGCAGGAGGCTGGTTTTCATCCGCTGGAGGTCGTTCGTTCCGCGACGATGTGGGGCGCGGAGGCCATTGCCGCGCCGAAAGGCGTCAGGCCGGAGTTCGGCACAGTGCGCGCGGGCATGCTGGCCGATCTCGTCATGGTCGATCAAAATCCGATTGCGAATTTGAAGGTTTTGTACGGAACGGGGTGGATTCGCGTGAACGACACAACCGGCGCTGCCGAGCGCGTGGGCGGCGTCAAGTACGTGATGAAGGACGGCATTCTCTACGACGCCAGGAAGCTGCTGCGCGACGTCGAGAAAATCGTGCAGGACGCCAAGGCGAAGGAAGCGAAGAAGTGATTTAATCGGCGGCACGACGAGGAGGGTTTTCATGAACCGACGTACCTTGTTCCTGTCGTTCGTTGTGGTCCTTCTTACAGCGCCGCTGATGGCGCAACTGACAACAGCGCGGCTCCAACAGGTCCTGGACGCCTGGGCAACGCTCGATCCGGCAAAGGCGGGCGCGTTCTACGCGAAAGATCCCGGCCTGGCTTTCTACGATGTGGCGCCGCGCGCCTACAAGGGTTGGGCGGAATATGAGAAGGGAACGCGCGACGTGTTCAAGACCATGAAATCGATTGCATTCAAGATTCACGATGCCGCCGTCCACAACGTTGGAAACACCGCCTGGGCGATGGCGCTGGTCGATACTGAAGTCGTCGATAAAGACGGCAAGCACGAGAAAATGGATGCGCGCTGGACGAGCATCTGGGAGAAGCGCGGCAACAACTGGCTAATCGTGCACGATCACTTCTCGGCGCCGCTTCCGGAACCACCACCTCCGAAGCCGAAGCCGTCAGCAAAGAAAAAGCCGTGAGCCTTTGGCAGGTCGAAGGGTCGGCGCCAATCAAGGCGCCGCCGCGCTCCTTTATCGAGAAGTTCGTCCGGCGGATCGAGACGGGATTGCTTCCCGGATCGCCATCCAGAAATCGCTATCGCGTCACCGAGCAAAGTGGGGACGCTCTTTCTTTTCGCGCCGAGGATTGGTGGACCGCCATTGCTGTGGGACTCAACGATGTGCAACTGACGGCCGATCCAGGCGCGGCGCGATATAGCATCCGTTATCCACGGTGGTCGGCTTACGTGCTCATGGGCGGTGCCGTTTTGGGCGTCATCTTCATTGCTGTACTCCTGGCGATCGACTTGCCCCACTACATCGAGCAACATTCGACGTCCCGGTTTCCCGGCTTGACGACCGAACAGAATGTGGCAATTGCGTGGGCGATGGGAATCTTTTGAGCGGTTGATTACTGAGGTAGATGTCGCCACGTGAAGAAGCCGCTCTTCGATCGCGTCCGCAAGCTTTGTCTGTCGCTGCCCGAGACATTCGAGAAGCTGTCGCACGGCGAGCCGACCTTCTTCGTCAAGAAGCGAACGTTCGTGATGTTTTCGACGAACCATCACGGCGATGGCAACTACGCGATCGTGTGCAATGTCCCCGATGGCGCACAAGAAATACTCACGAAATCAGATCCTGATAATTTTTACATCCCGCCGTATGTCGGACCGGCAGGGTGGGTCGGACTCCGACTCGACCGCGGCGTCACGTGGGAAACCGTGGCGTCAGTCGTAAACGACGCTTACCGCTTTACCCTCGAGAAACAGCGAAGACCCCGCGCGACTTCTTCGCGACGAACGCGTTCTGCACGTACTCGGGCGTGAATCCCGCCGGCGTGCGCCCTTCGGTTGCATACAGGTATAGCGCCGTGCGGAAGATTCCGCTGAGCGCCGCTGACATGACCGAAAGACCGATCCAGTAAACGACAAGAATTGCCAGCGCGATCAGTGCGGCCGTGGCGCTGATGAAGAACGCTGCGATCGGAAGGATCAGACCCGCGACCGCGAGCAGCATGATGAAGAGGCCAATGCCGCCGGCGGCGACGAGGGACTCGCCCCACGTTTTCGCGATGAGCTGCGTCGACTGCTTGACCGAATCGCGCAGCGAGCGTTTCTCGAAGATCATGACCGGCACGATGAAGTACGTCGCGATCGACCAGGCGGCGCCCAGCAGGCCGACGATGATCTTGCCGATCACATTGGCACGATCGGCGAGGAAGCGCAGAATCACGCCCACCGTCGCGGAGACCAATGCCCACGCCGCGATGCGTCCGATATGCTGCATCGACGCGCGGAAGCCATCCGCCACGGTCGGATCACCGCCGCGAAGTCGAATCGACGCGCAATGAATGACGGCCACGTTGAAGAAGAGAACGATGAACCAGCTGATGAAGTACCACACGAACGCCACGACGTAATTCAGCGGGTCGTGCTTGTCGAAGTGCTCGAACACGCCGCTGGTCACGCCCGCAAAGACGATGGAGAGGAACGCCACGATGGTCACGATGCCCGACAGCAGCGGAAAAATCAGGATTTCTTTATCCTTCGCCAGTACTTGAAGCGACTCTCTGAAAATTGCGTAGCTGCGTCGAAACATCGTTTCCTCCTCACTTCATCAAAAGGAGCTGTGCCATGCTGCTGATTCGGAATGTTTTTCAATGTAAGCCTGGTCAGGCCAAAACGCTAGTCAAGATGTTCAAAGAGACGATGGCCAAAGCGGAGATGGCGCGCGCGCGGGTGCTGACCGACGTGGCGTCGACGTTCTGGACGGTTGTGTTCGAGGTCGAGACCGAGTCGCTCGGCGCCTGGGAACAGGAGTTCGAGCGGATGACCGATGGAGGGCTACATGGATCACGTCGAGAGTGGGCACCGCGAGATCTTCAGGATCGAGTGATCGGCGACGCTGGCTCATAATGCGGCGAGGATCTTTGTGGCGATATCGATCGCCTTTTTCTTCGCAAGCGACTTATCGGGTTCCTTCACTTCCACGTCAATGGCTTGTCCGCCTCTCTGAACGCACAACGTTGAGCG
>QHVX01000101.1:536-15964 GCA_003222375.1 Acidobacteriota bacterium | reverse complement strand
ATGAACGAAGGAGTGATGCTCGTGAACCGCGAAGGCGTCATCCAATTCGTGAATCAGCGCATGGCACAGATGCTCGGCTACCTGGCGACCGAGCTGGTGGGAAAGGCAGCGAATTCCTTCGTCGACAGCACGGCCCGCCGCGAGGGAGAGCGGGCAATCCAACTCCGGACACTGCGGGGACGCGATCTGTGGGTCGAAGTCAGCGAGGCGCAACAACTGGATGCCAAAGGAAGTGTGATCGGCACCATCCGCGTGCACACCGACATCACCGAAAAGCGGCGTGCGGAGGTTGCGCTTCGCGAGAGCGAGGCGCGTTATCGGCTGCTCGCGGAGCACGCGACCGATATGATCTCGAGGCACACACCGGACGGCAGATTTCTGTATGCCTCGCCGGCCTCGCGCGGCCTCCTCGGGTACGGGCCGGAAGAGTTAGTCGGTACGAAGTCAGCCGAAATGATTCATCCCGACGATCGACCGCCACTCGACCGATTTCGTTCGACCGTCCTCACGAGTGCAACGGCGGCGTCACTCACTTACCGGATGCGACGAAAAGACGGCACATACGTGTGGGTTGAAACCACGTGGCGGCCGATTCGGCACCAAGTCTCCGGTCCGGTGACGGAGCTGGTGGCGGTCTCACGCGACATCTCCGAGCGCAAGCGCGCCGAACAGCAGATTGAGTATCAGGCGTACCACGATGTGGTCACCGGCTTACCGAATCGTACGCTGGTACAGGATCGATTCGCGGTCGCTCAGGCGCACGCAAAAAGGCTGCACACGCGCGGCCTTCCCTCTTTCCTGGCTGTGCTGTTCATCGATCTCGATCGATTCGAATCCCTCAGCGCAACGCTCGGCCACAATCGAGTGGACTGGCTGCTGCAAGTGATCGGACAACGTTTTCGCGAAGCATTGCGCGCCGAGGACACGGTGGCGCGGCAAGGGAACGAGCAGTTCATCGTGTTGCTGCCGCATCTCGATGATGGGCAACAAGCGGGGATCGTCGCCGCAAAAATTCTCGCTGCGCTCGATGGTCCGGTGCGCGTCGGCAACGAGGACCTCTACGTGACCGCCAGTATCGGCATCTCGATTTGTCCCAACGATGGAGAGAGCTTCGACGATTTGGTGCGCAACGCCGATCTGGCCATGTACCGCGCCAGGCAGTCTTCGCCGAATTCGTATCAGTTCAGTTCACTGGTGGATGATGTCGGCGCGCATCGGAGCTAGCTTCGCGATCAACTCATTCTGCAGCTCGATCGGGATGCGCTGCGTCGCCATGGCGTCCTGAAGATCTTCCACCAGCGCGTTGAATTGCGTTTCGGTGAGATGCAATCCTTGATGCGTCGTCTTCATGTCGCGGCCGGTGTACGTGCATCCGCCGCCGGTGATGTTGCAGAACTGCTCGATGATCAGCTTACGGAACTTTGGAATGTCCGATTTGGCGAATGTCGGCGCCACGCGCGTGTCATCCGCGAATCTGGCGATGAAGCTGTCCACGATTGCCGTTAGAACAGGTGTGCCGCCGATGCGATCGTATAGCGACCGCTGATGCGCGCACGCACTGACCGCGATCACCAGGAACAGGATCATCCACTTTGTGCGCATGTTCGTGTCTCCTCAAAAACTGCCTTGAAATGAGAGAAACAAGCCGGATTGATGCGGCAGAGTAGCGATGGTTCCCAGTTGCGCCACCGCCATCACGAATCCGACGTTCTTGTTCGGAAAATAGGCGATAAAGAAATCGCTCCAGTTGTCCTCGCGAGAAAATGCCAATCGGTCGGGCTTGACGCGATACTCGCCACCCATGGCGACCGAGTTGTTGAGCAGAATGGCCGCCGATGCTTCGGGAACGAGCTTGTATCCGCTGTCGTTGGCGGTACCGAACCCGAGAAGTCCCATCTGGTTGGCCTTGGTCGCGCGCAGCGTGCCGTTGAGAAGGACATGATGTCCGCCGGCGGCGGCGAGAAAGACTTTGGTCGCGGCAACATAGACGTCGACACCGTCTTTGTCCTTCGCGCCCACAAGCTTCGGAATGGCGAAATCGAGGTTGCGTTTGTACTGCAGTCCGACTGCGATCTGCGGCTCGCGGGTGTAGACCGCGTCGCCGAGGATCCTGAATTTGACGCCGAAAACCTGCTGGCGAAGCTCAGCTCCCGGTAGTTTGAGAGCTTCGGCCAAGGTACCGAGGTGCAATCGCTGTTCGGCGGCCGAAAACTCGACGCGATTGTGCAACGTGAATGTGCCGCCGGCAGCCCAGAGCGAGTAGTCGCCTGTGTTGACGTAGGTCAGAAAGCCGGTGCCGCCGACTTGATCCTCAGTCGCATAACCCGAGAGGACCGCCCATGGCACGATGCCTCCGCCCGCTGTTCCTTCAACCTGAGTCAAACCGCCGGTAGCCAGGAGACGGGAATCGGCCCCAAAGAGATTCGCTGTGACTGCGAAGGCCAAAAGAAGGACGAACCCTGACGCACGCTTCATACTCCCTCCAACTTTAAGGTCGGGATTCCCCAACGCGATTCTGCAATCCATCGGACGAATTTGTCCGCCGGAAGAGGTGGACTCATGTAGTAGCCCTGGCCCATATCGCAGCCAAGACGTTTCAGGATATCGAGCGATTCAATCGTTTCCACGCCCTCAGCGATGACGGTCAATCCCATGTTGTGACCCAGCTCGATGGTCGACCGGACAATGACGGCGTCATCGGTCGACTGCGAAGTCAGATTGATGACGAACGATTTGTCGATCTTCAATTCGTCGACCGGAAGGCGCTTGAGGTGCGCAAGCGAAGAGTAGCCGGTGCCGAAATCATCGACCGAAAGTCGGATGCCGCGCGCTTTCAACTCGCGAAGGATCTTCAGTGCGTGCGCGGGATCGCGCATGATGGCGCTTTCGGTGATCTCCAGGACCAGATTGGATGCCGGGAGTCCGACCTCGGCCAGGAGGCCGCTGATGTAAATCGGCAGCTCCGAGTCGAAGAGATCGAGTACCGAAAGATTGACGGCCACCGTCAGCGGCATTCCGCGACGCATCCATTCGCTACATTCGGCGGTTGCGTTTCGCAGCACCCATTTCGTCAGCGCTCCGATGGTTCCCGACTGTTCCGCGAGCGGGATGAATTCGTCGGGATTCATCCGGCCGTGGGTTGGATGATTCCAGCGCACCAGAGCTTCGGCGTACGCAACGCGTCCGGTGCGCATGTCGATGCTGGGCTGATAGTGAAGCTGCAGCTCGTCGCGCTGAATGGCCTGCCGCAGCTCCGACAGCAATGACAGACGACGCACACTGTGTTCGTCACGGCCCGCTTCGTAGAGCGCGATGGCAGTGTGATTCTTCTTCGCTTCGTACATTGCGATGTCGGCGCGTTTCATCAGGCTGCCGGCGTCGTCGGCGTGAAGCGGGAAGATCGCGATACCCATGCTGGCATCCACGTCGATCGAGACGCCGCCAAGAATGAACGCCGGGTCGAGCGAGGCTCCGATGCGGCGCGCGACGTCGACGGCATGATCGGGTTCACGCGCGTTGAAGCTGACGCCAAACTCGTCGCCTCCCAACCGCGCTACCGTGTCGCTTTCGCGAAGCGACTGTGTAAGCCTTCTGCCGATCTCGGTCAGGAGCTGATCGCCGAACTGATGACCGAGTGTGTCGTTGATCTCTTTGAAACGGTCGAGGTCCATCATGATGATGCCGACGGAATCGCCGCTGCGGCGCGCTGCCGCGATGGCATGATCGAGGCGGTCGAGGAACAACGTGCGATTGGGCAATCCCGTCAAGCCATCGTGCGTCGCCTGGTGAATGATCTGATCTTCGCGCTCGGCGATACCGGTGCGCATCCGGTTGAATGCCGTGGCAAGCTGGCCGATCTCATCATCCTGTTCGATTTCGACCGCCGCCGAGTAGTCGCCTCTCTCGATCCGCTCTGCGTTCTCCGCCAGACGGTGCAGGGGCCGGATGACGCCTTGAGCGAAGAACATGGTCACCACAATGGCCAGGACGACTGCCAGCGTCGAGAAGACGACGATCTGCAGCTCGAGCGTGCGATACGGACGCCGCGCTTCTTCCAGCGACCGTTGGATCACAGTTGTGATGCGCGACCGATCGCCTGTTCTCAGTCGCTCGATCAAAGTCTCGTACGGCGCGCCGCCCAGCTTGAGACTGATCTCTTCGGCGTCTGCCGTCTCACGCGTCCGGCCGAACAGGCGGAGCAAATCCGGCTGCAATTTCGGTTGCAACGTGGAGATCAGAAGAGGCCGCGAAGCGTCCCCTCCTGCCGACAGCGAAATGTCCAGCCCTGTCACTCTTTGAAATTCGCGAAGGACGTTCTCGTCGATCTGGAATCCCATGCAAACCCAGGCGAGGGCCCGAGGCGCGAGCACCGGCACGATCACTAACTGATAAGGGCGGCCGTCGAGAGAGGCGATCGACGAAACCTCCCCCATCTGTTCGGCAGTGGCGATGAGGCTCGGGAAAGGAAACTTTTTGCCGACGAGACTCTTCTGCACAGTGTCGGCGGTCACCACGCCATTCAGCCCGACCAGAAAGACCGCGTCGGCATCGATCCGTGAGCCATGGTTGCCGAGCACTGAGGTGATGGTCGGCCGGTCCCGGGAGGCAATCGCCTCGCGAAAGCCAAAGTCCCCCGCCAGAACGCGCACGCTGTCGGACAACTGCCTGCCGCGGTTTGCGAGAATCCGTTCGAACACGCGACTTCCGACCCGGAGCTCTAGGGTGAGATTTCTCTGCAGCGAATGCGATCCCGCAAAGTGGATCGCTGCCAGAGTCACCGTCTGCAAAAGAATCAAGACTCCTATCAGAAGATAGAGGAGCTTGGCCTGGAAGCTACGGCCGGCCATTCCCGTATTTCTTGAACTTGTCTTCGAGCTTGTTCAGCGGAGCGCTCGTCAACGCCGCGGGAGCGGCCGTCACGCTGAACGTCAGGTCCAATCGTTCGCTTTCACTGACCGTCACGTTTTGGCTGGGCGGCTCATGGGCCATGTCGGGATGCCAGACGTGGACCGTGTACTTGCCCGGTTGCAGACTGCGAATCTCGACGCGGCCGGACTCTTCGCTCTTTTCGAAGAACGGCGTCTCCACAATCACGATGTAGCCGTTCATCTTGTCGTGAATATTGCAGCCGAGTGTCACGACGCCCGGAGTCGTGAAGACAATGGGATTCGCCGGAGTCCCTTTGTATAGCGGAAGCTGAAACGTCTTGGCCGGTGAAAACGAGTAGACCTGATGCTGGATGTCGTCACTGTTGGGGAACTTCACGGCCGTACCGACCTGGACCGGCAGCACGTGCGGTACGAAGGTTTTGTCTTTCTGGTCCATCACTGCCAGCCGGCTTGACGCCGCCATTTCCTTCCCATCAGGCACTGCGTAGACCACCGCGTTCGGCAATGGCGCTCCCTGCGGATCGCGCACCTCGACCACGATCGAAGCTGCCGACAGCGGGATCGCAAGTGACGTCGAGAGCGTCAGGGCAAAGACAAACCGACCGAGGCGCATTACGTAATTTTACGGGGAAACCCGATTGGATAGCATCAATGGTACGCACGAAAGCGCGCGTGACCCCCGTCACCAATCCCGGCCAAACAGAGTCACTGCTTGCCTGCCGCGCGTCGTCGCGGCACGAGATCGCGGCGCAGGCCCCACGCGATCGCGCCCTCGATGTGTTTCTGAAACCATTCCGTGGTCCAGACATCGGTGCGGTGGCCGAGGGCGGTGTAGAAGACGCGGCCCTGACCGTAGTCGCGAGTCCAGGCCAGCGGAAAAAATCCGTCGGCGCCGTCTTCGGGACTCGTACGCAACGAGAGCAGCATCGTCACGCGGCTGCGATCGAAGTTCTTGAAGATGTAGTACTCCTCGAACAAATCGTGCGACGGCCCTAGGGATGCGGTCGCGGGATTTGTGGCGCTGTCGACAAAGATGGTTCGCGGTCTGGTCAGGATGGTGATCGAACTCTCCCCCAAGCATCTCGATGTACGCCGGCCATTCGTGCCATGTGTCGGACGCGCTGTGCACGCCGATGAACGATCCGCCGTTCGCGATCCAGGCGAGTAGAGACTCGCGCAACGGCACCGGCAGATCACCGGTGGTGTTTACGAACATCACCGCCTTCGCGCTTTGAAGTGCGGCCGGCGACAGTCCGATCGCAAGCTCGGATTCGTCGCGGACGAAATTGATTTCGAAGCCGAGCCGCGGAGCGATATCGGCAATGACACGCTCGGCGGTCGGGATCGAATCGTGACGAAATCCTTCCGTCACGGTGACGACGATGATTCGTTCGGCAGCGAACGCTGGAAAAGACAAGAAGAGCAGTGCGAGAACCGCCGCCCGGCCCAGTTGGGATGAAGGGATGTTGGGATGTCGGGTGCGACCACCTAACATTCCAACATCCTAACCGGGAGGGCGGACCGGGGGTTATTACCGTTTCGGTTCGAGTTGACTCAGCTGGTCGGCGTCGAAGTCGTAGTTTCGGCCGCGGACCCACGATCCCGACAGCTCGATGTAATCGCCGACGCGAATGTCATCGACGCGCCGATCGCGCGGCGGAAGCAGCGCGGTCGTTCTTCGATTCGAGCGATCCTCGATGATGATCACCGTTCCGGTGTGAAGATCGATGCTCTCCACGGTTCCCGCTACGACACTGCCTTCATTTCTGTAATCGTCTCTGTAATCGTCGCGGTAGTAGCGCGAACCAGCGTACGCCGGCGGCGGATATCCGTAATACGGCCAGCCGTAAACGCTGTAGTAGCCGAGTGGATCATAGAAAGCGTTGAAGCCGATGAAGAGGCCGAGGCGAAAACGGAATGGATCGTAGAAACGGTACGGGACGAAGAATGGATAACCCCAACCGCCCAGATAGACATGGTAGCCGCCGCGATACGGCACGACGCGGTCAATTCTTCCGCGTCCGTAGAATCGGCTGCCGCTGTTGTAGAACGATCCACCGCGATTGTAGAAAGATCCGCCACGATACGTCGGGGCGACGCGGCCGCCGCGGCCGTAGTAATTCGATGGACCGCGCGGCGCGACGCTGCGGCCCGCGTATGGAGCCCGCGGCGCGACACGCGGTGCCGACGGCATTCGCGGCGCGCTGCGACCGAATCCTGACGAGGAGTGTGGCCGTGAAACGATGCCGCGGCCGAACGACGGATGCGACGACGGATGCGACGATCCTCCACCTCGCGTCCCCCCCAGATGACGGGCTTCCGCAAAAGAGGACGTTCCGACGAAAATCGCGAGAGCGAATGTTCCCGCCAGTTGCAGTGTTAAGTCCTTGGTTTTCTGCATCTCGGCTCCTCGGTTGTTATCAAATCGAGTTCAGCCTATCGCAATCGACAGACCAACGGTTGCGTTCGTTGATGAAACAAATGTGTAAGCGATAATTACACCGCCTGATGACCCTCGATCACTTTCATCCTGTCATCTCTCGCTGGTTTTCAGAAACTCTCGGCGAGCCGACCTCCGCGCAGAAGCAGGGTTGGGCGGCGATCCGGGAAGGGCGTCACACGCTCATTGCCGCGCCAACCGGCTCCGGTAAAACCCTGGCGGCATTCCTGTCCGCGCTCAACGATCTGTTCGAAGAAAGCCTTCGCGGTCCGCTGCCCGACGAAGTTCGCGTCGTGTACATCTCGCCGCTGAAGGCGCTCAGCGCCGACATCCATAAGAATCTCGCAGAGCCGCGCAAGGGGATCCGGCGCATTGCCGAGGAAATGGGATTGGGCACGCCGCGAATCACGGCCGCCGTTCGCACCGGCGATACGACGCAAAGTGAACGCGCGGCGATGCTCCGAACACCGCCGCACATTCTCGTCACGACGCCCGAGTCGCTCTACCTTCTCCTGACAGCGGAACGGAGCCGCGAAATGCTGCGCACCGCGCGCACGGTCATCGTC
Organism: Acidobacteriota bacterium; assembly: GCA_003222375.1. GTDB lineage: Bacteria > Acidobacteriota > Thermoanaerobaculia > Gp7-AA8 > Gp7-AA8 > Gp7-AA10. The sequence continues at coordinate 8,069 of QHVX01000101.1, read as the reverse complement.
GATGAGATCCACGCCGTCATCGGAACGCGCCGCGGCGCACATCTCGCGCTGACGCTTGAGCGTCTACAGCACGTAGCTTCGGCGCCTCTACACCGTGTAGGACTTTCGGCGACTCAGAATCCGATCGAGGACGTCGCGAAGTATCTGGTCGGATGTGGGACGGGCTTCAGCCCGTCGATCATCGATGAAGGCCATCGACGTGCGATGGACCTCGCGCTCGAGATCCCTCGCTCGCCGCTCGAAACCGTGATGTCCCACGAGGTGTGGACCGAGTACTACGACCGGCTCACGGAGCTGATCGCTCAACATCGTACGACGCTCGTCTTCGTGAACACTCGGCGGATGGCCGAACGCGTCGCGCGTCATCTCTCCGAGCGCCTCGGCGACGAAGTCGTCACGGCGCATCACGGAAGTCTGTCGAAGGAAAAACGGCTCGATGCCGAAGGTCGATTGAAGTCGGGGCATCTCAAAGCGCTCGTCGCGACTGCGTCGTTGGAGCTCGGCATCGACATCGGCCACGTCGATCTGGTCTGTCAGGTCGGATCGCCGAATCGCATCGCGACGTTTCTGCAGCGCGTCGGCCGGTCCGGCCACACGGTCTCCGGCACGCCGAAAGGACGATTGTTTCCGGTCTCTCGCGATGATCTCGTCGAATGCGCCGCGCTGCTGCGCTCCGTCAGACGCGGCGAGCTCGATCGAATCTTCATGTACGATGCGCCGCTCGACGTTCTCGCGCAGCAGATCGTTGCGGAATCGTCGTGCCAGGACTATTCGGAAGACGATCTCTTCGCTCTCACGCATCGCGCATGGCCGTATCGCGATCTGAAGCGCGAAGACTTCAGCGCCGTTCTGAAGATGGTCGCGGAAGGCTTCGACACCAAACGCGGCCGGCGCGCGGCGCTCGTGCATCGCGACGAAGTGAACAATAAAGTCCGCGGACGGCGCGGATCGCGATTGCTCGCGATCACATCCGGCGGCGCGATCCCGGAAGTCGCCGACTATCGCGTGCTCCTCGAGCCGCACGACACATTCATCGGAACGCTCAATGAAGACTTCGCAATCGAGAGCGCAGCCGGCGACATCTTCCAGCTCGGCAACGCGTCGTGGCAGATTCTGAAAGTCGGCAGCGGCACGGTTCGCGTTGCCGACGCCAAAGGCGCACCGCCGACGCTTCCGTTCTGGCTCGGCGAGGCGCCCGCGCGGAGTGACGAGCTATCACGCTCACTCAGCGATTTCAGAAAAGATGTGTGCAGCGGCGGGCTTCAGCCCGCCGACATCGAGGGCATCCCCGAATCTGCCGCCAACGAGATCGTCACCTACCTCACCGCCGCCCGCGCCGCCCTCGGCGTCATCCCGACACAGGACACGATCGTCGTCGAGCGTTTCTTCGACGAGTCGGGCGGCATGCAGCTCGTCCTGCATGCGCCCTTCGGAAGCCGCATCAATCGGGCCTGGGGGCTGGCGCTCCGCAAGCGCTTCTGCCGTCAATTCAATTTCGAGCTGCAGGCCGCCGCGACGGAAGACGCCATCCTGCTCTCGCTCGGACCGCAACACTCATTTCCACTCGCCGATGTCTTTCGCTATCTGCATCCCGCAACCGCGCGCGACGTCCTCATACAGGCGTTCCTCGATGCTCCTGTGTTTCAAACGCGATGGCGCTGGAACAGCACGATCTCGCTGGCGATCCCGCGCAATCGCGCTGGAAAAAAAGTTGCGCCGCAACTCCAGCGCGCGATGGCCGACGACCTGATGGCGGCAGTTTTTCCGGACGCGGCCGCATGCCAGGAAAACATCCAGGGCGATCGCGAGCTACCCGATCACCCGCTCATCAATCAGACCGTTCGCGACTGCCTCGAGGAGGCGATGGACTTCGAAGGACTCGCCCGCGTCCTCGGCCGCATCCATCGCGGAGAGATCGAATGCATCGCTCGCGACACCGTCGAGCCATCGCCGCTGTCGCACGACATCCTCAACTCCGCGCCCTTCTCGTTTCTCGATGATGCACCGCTCGAGGAGCGCCGCACACAGATGGTGTCGACAGGACGTTCGGGAATGCTCGACGAGACTGCGATCCAGCGCGTGCGCGACGAAGAGCGTCCTGATCCACGCGACGCCGACGAGCTGCACGACGCGCTGCTGACCGCCGGCTATCTGCACGATGACGAGATCTCGCGCGGGATGATGGACGATCTGGTGGCAGCCCGCCGCGCCGGATGTATCGACGGACTGTGGGTCGCGGCCGAACGCCTGCCGGAATTTCTCACCGTTCATCCGCAGACCGTCAACTTCAGCGCGCCGCCGTCGCGAGTTCGCACATGGACGCGCGAGGAAGCGATCGTGGAGCTGCTCCGCGGCAGGTTCTCCATTGTCGGTCCCACCACGGCGCGAGCGCTCGCCGAATCGCTGCGCGTCAGCGAATCAGATGCGAACACCGCACTGCTCACACTCGAATCCGAGGGCGCGATTCTGCGCGGAACGTTCGAAGGTCCCAATGAATGGTGCGATCGACGGCTGCTGGCGCGTATCCATCGCTACACGCTGAACCGCCTGCGCGCCGAGATCGAGCCCGTCAGCGTCGCAGACTTCACGCGCTTCCTTTTCTCGTGGCAGCACCTGACGCAGAAGCTGACCGGCGTCGACGGACTGCGCACGATTCTGAATCAGCTCGAAGGCTACGAAGTGGCGGTCAACGCGTGGGAAAAATTCATTCTGCCCGCGCGCATGGATCACTACGACCCGTCGCTTCTCGACACGCTCTGCCTGGCCGGCGAAACCGGATGGGCAAAATTGTCGAGCGGCGTCGCGCTCTTCCCGCGCGAGCACGCCGACTCCTGGCTTCGTGATGTTGTGGCACCGACACTCTTGTCGGTCCGTGCTCAGGAAATCCTCGACACCCTTCGCGCTCGCGGCGCGTCATTCCTCAAACGCGACGAAGCGCTCGACGAACTCATCGAAGCGGGCCTGGTGACCTCCGATGGTTTCGCGGGCCGCCACGGCCGTTGGTCGCTGTGTAGCGGCGGGCTTCAGCCCGCCGAAATCGTCGAGATCCACGCCTGGGCCCTCCTTCGTCGCTACGGCGTTGTCTTCCGCCGCATGCTGACGCGCGAAACAGTCTCGCCCTGGCGCGATCTGACTCGCGTGTATCGCCGCCTCGAAGCGCGCGGCGAGATTCGCGGCGGACGCTTCGTCACCGGAATGTCGGGCGAACAATTCGCGCTGCCGGAGGCGGTCGATCGATTGCGTGAGGTGCGGCGCGAAGGTCCCGACGGACGCCTGGTCGTCATCAACGCGTGCGATCCATTGAATCTGGCGGGCATTCTCGACGCCGGGGAGCGCATTCGCGCGATCGCGACAAATCGCATCGCCTATCGCGACGGCGTTCCGCTCTCGGTGATGGAGGGCGACTATCTCCGTCCGCTCGCGGAGATCGATTCGACGATCGCGATGGAAGCGGCGACCGCGTTGGCCGGCCGCCGCGTTCCGGTGGCGAGCGGCTTCGTGGGCCGTTAACGAATCAGCACGATCGTCAACGCAATCAAGGCAACGATCAATGATGTTGCCGCGATGAGGGCGGAGACATACATCCGCCGCTGCATCGTCGCGATTGCGCGAACGAACGGATCCTCATCTCGGAACAGCGACTGCTGCATGATCGCCTTCGCGGCGATGACATCGGCCATGGCGCGCTCGAAGTGCTCCTGATGAATCTGTTTCGCGCGCTCGGATCGTGAATCGGCGGCCGCCGTCGCGGCGGCCTTGAGCACCGCGTTCTTGATGTCTCCGCCGCTGACCGCAAATTCTTCGGCGAGCGCGCGGAAATCGACGTCGCGCGCCAGGGGAGTCTTGCTCGGATGGATCTGCACCCGCCAGATCTGTTCGCGCTCCTCGACGCCCGGCATCTCGAATCGCACGTGCGCGCGGATGCGCCGCTCGAACGCTGGATCGAAGTTCGCGGCCAGGTTGGTGGCGAAGATGACCACGCCATTGAACGCTTCGAGCTCGTGCAGCAGCACGTTGACCGTGATGTTCGCCTCGCGCTGATATGGAAGGCTCGCGACGGCGGTCGATCGACGACCCGCGATCGCATCGGCCTCATCGAAGAAGAGCAAGGCGCGCTGCTCGGCCGCCGAACGAAACGCCGCGACGATGTTCTTGGGCGTTTCGCCTGCCCACATGGATTCGACTTCTGCGTAGTTCACGACCAGCAACTTCATGCCGAGGGAGTTGGCGATCGCTTCAGCGCAGATGGTTTTGCCCGTGCCGGGCGGACCGACGAAGTTGAACGCCAATCCGAGTCCGACCGAGTGCCGCTCGCCGAGTCCCCATCGCGTGAAGATCAGCGAATGATTGCGGACCTGCGCGAGCGCGTCCTCGAGCGATCGTCGCGTTTCGGCGGGCAGGATCACATCAGCGAACGTTCGCTGCGGCGTGAGGGTCTCAACCGCGCGCGCGAATGACCGGCCCGTGAAAAGACAACTTTGCCGATGATGTGTCCCTTCTCCATCGTGCGATGTGCGTCGCGAGCTTCTTCGAGCTTGAATCCTGCCGCGATCGGCACTTGCAGATCGGCCTCTTCAACCGCGCGATTCAGCCGCTCGAATTCGCGGACGCCGGGCGTGCCGTCATAGGACTTGATCCGGATGCCCTTGCGCTTTCGCGGCTCGGGCTCGATTCCGTTCGGATACGCCGCCCGCCCACCCTTCCGCAGCGCGTCGAGGCAACGCGTCAACTCCTTGCCGCCCGCAAACGCGAGAACGACGTCGATGCCGTCGGGCGCAAACTCGCGCGCTGCCGCCAGAACGTCGTCGTGTTTGCCGTCGATCGCGGCATGAGCGCCGAGGCGGCGCACCAGTTCGACGCCGTCGCTGCCGGACGCGGTCGCCAGGACACGCGCGCCGCGCAACCGCGCGAATTGCAGGGCGAGCATGCCGACGTTTCCGCTCGCGCCGTGCACGATCACGTACTCGCCGGGCTTGATCTCGAGCGTGTCGTCGACGCCCTGCAACGCGGTCAATCCGATCGTCGCGAGGCCGCCGGCGTTCAGCATGTCGAGAGTGCGCGGAATCGGGGCGACCTTGCTGGCAGCGACCGCGACGTACTGAGCGTAGAAGCCGCCTTTCTCGTTGTCGTAGCTGTAGGCGTAGACGCGATCGCCGCGTTTCAGCCGCTTAACCTGAGCGCCGACCTCGGCGATTACTCCCGATCCATCCGTGCCAAGAATCAGGGGGAATTTCTGACCCTCGGCATATTTGCCGGCGCGCGTTCTTACATCCCACATGCCGACACCGGCAGTGTCGATTTCGCTTCGGGACAGGCAGCTCGTGAATCGTGAGCACTTCCGGGCCACCGAAACGATCGATGGCCGCGGCGCGCATCGTGGTCATCTGCGATCTCTTCCGGTCCCCGGCTTCATGCGCGGTCCGCGCTTGGAAAGGTTCTGTCGTTCGCCTGCTGACGCCGGATGCGTCGCTCCTTTTGCGAGCAGCGACACGAGATCGAATGTCGTGACGATTCCGACGAGTTTTCCATCGTCCACCACCGGAAGCGATCCGATGACGTGGCCGGCCATCAGTGCCGCCGCTTTACGCACGGTCTCATGAGGCGCGATCGTCACTGGCGGATGGGCCATCGCGCGCTGCACCGGCGTATCGCCGCCGACATCCATCAGATCGCGATCGGCGAGGAGGCCGATCACGTTCTTGCGGTCGACGACGACGAGGTGGTGAATGTCGTAACGGCGAAACAATTCCTTAGCGGTGGAGGCGGTCTCATTCGGATTGATGGTTCGGACTTCCTTGCGCATCACGTCGCGTACTCTCATAACGCCTCAATCTAGGTCCCAGAAATTTTCCAGCCAAGGTAATCAGTGCCGCTGGCAGCCAGACCCATTTCACTTCTGACCACAGCACGTCGCCTGCCAGCTCGAATCCGATCGGGGAAACGTGAATCGGCCGAAAAGGTAAGAAATAGCGGCGATTGTCGAAGGGAATGAAAAATCCGATGCCCTTGCCGCCATCTGTCATCGCATCGAGCAAACCGTGCGAAGCGAGGCAGATCAGGAGAAAAGCAAAGACGACCCTTGCGGATGGCGTCTTGCGTGCGAGCCGGCGATAAGCGAACGTCGCGAATGCTGAGAACGCAAACGCAAACAACAGCGAGTGCGTGAACCCTCGATGTCCGAGCGGATGCTCGTAAGGAATCCCGAGTCCGAACGCTCCGACGTCGGCATCCGGAACGCTCGCGCAAATCGCGCCGACGATACGGGCGGGCGGCAATCGCGATCGCGGGATGCGAAAGGATGGTTGGCACTTACTCTCCGATGTCCTCGTTCCATAGTTGTGGATGCGCGGCGATGAACGCACGCATCAGCTCGATGCACGTCGCGTCCTGCACGACTTCGATCCCGACACCGCGCGACTTCAGAAGCGCTTCTTCGCCGAGGAAGGTTTTGTTCTCTCCGATGACGACGCGCGGGATGCCGTACAACAGAATTGCTCCGCTGCACATCGAGCATGGTGAGAGCGTCGTGTAGATCACGGATTCGCGATAGACCGAGGCGGGCTGGCGTCCGGCATTCTCGAGCGCGTCCATCTCGCCGTGGAGAATCGCGCTCCCCTTTTGCACGCGGCGATTGTGACCGCGGCCGATGATGCGTCCGCGGTGCACCAGCACCGATCCGATCGGGATGCCGCCCTCTGCCCGCCCTTTTTTCGCCTCCTCGATGGCGGCGCTCAGAAACTCATCGGCCATCAGTGGCCGAGATCGTACTCCTCTCCGCGCGCAAAGACGGATGGCGCATCAGGTTCGATCGCCGCGCGAAGCCGCGGATTCGATCGCCAAATCCGGCGGTCAGCCGCAGCGCCTCCTCCTCGCATTGGCGATCCGATTCAAACGTGCGCGATTCGAGCTCGCCCACGTATTGCGCAGCGAAAGTGCGGACATCGTCGACATGTATCCATTCGTGCGGCAGTTGCCGAATGTTGTGCAACAACAGCATCGGCTTGAATGTCACCGAAGCGTTCATGGCCGCTCCGCGCCCTCCGGTCACACAATGAACATCGAGCCGATATGCAACGAAGAGCGTGCAGGCGTCGAATGCACCCGGGCCGCAGATCTCGTGAAGTCCCTGCAGCGTGGGGACGATCGAGGTCGAAGGCGGCTGAACGATGACGGCTTGGAGTAGGATGAAAAGGACTCGCATGTCCGGCAAGGTCGGTTGACCGGGCGTGCGAATCGATGCACACGATATGAATTGATGATCAACGGCAGGTAATCCGGCAAGTGACTGAGACCGCGGAAGTTGTACATCGAGATGACCGGCCCGAAGCAGCGCCGCGTGTCGCGCGCTTCGGTACCTTTGTTGCCGATCTGCGAACAGGCGAGCTGCGGCGAAACGGCGTCGAAGTCCGCATCCAGGTCCAGCCCTTCCGAATCCTCGGACTCCTCCTCGAGCGTGCCGGCGAGATTGTCACCCGCGAGGAGCTTCGGGAGCGGCTATGGCCGACCGAGTTCGTCGACTTCGATCACAGCCTG
>QHVX01000101.1:0-507 GCA_003222375.1 Acidobacteriota bacterium | reverse complement strand
GCGGTTCATCGAGACTTTGGCGCGGCGCGGTTATCGGTTCGTCGCGCCGGTTACATGGGAGAGTCAGATCCCGCCACGCCAGAAGAAGCGGCTGTGGATTTCGATCGCGATCGCCGCGGTCGCCATTGCAATCGTCGCGGCGCTTCTACTCACGCGTCCGCGTCCGACGTTGGCGGCGCCTAACACGATCGACGCTGTCGCGGTTCTTCCTTTCACGAACGACGATCCGCAGACACAACATCTGAGTGACGGCTTGACCGAGATTCTGATCGACACGCTTTCGCGCGTGCCTGACCTTCGAGTCATGGCGCGCACGACAGTCTTCGGCTACAAAGGAAAACCCGTCGACGCCAAAGAAGCAGGACGCGCGTTGAACGTCAACGCCGTCATCGTCGGCAATGTCCGTCACCGCGGCAACGATTACGCGATCCACGTCGAGCTGATAGACGTCAAAGATGGAACACAACTCTGGGGCGAGCACTTCGACGCCACGGCCGGCACGCTCTC
>QHVX01000461.1 GCA_003222375.1 Acidobacteriota bacterium | reverse complement strand
TTCATACAAATGCATGAAACCGGTCGCCTCGGATGTGTAGTAGATCGTCCGGTTGTCGCCGAGCCAGCCCGGCGCGGGCGTGTCGAAGCTGCGAAGCCACGCGTCGTCGTGCATCGTGACGATCACGCGACCCTTCGGATTGGCAGGATCGAAGGCCATGATCCACGCATCTTTGTTGTCGGTCGATCGAACAAACAGGAACGCGCGCTTGCCATCGTCCGACCACAGCGGCGCGCGCAGTGCGACCTCGCGCTCCTTCGGCTTGGCCTCGGTCTTTTCCGTTTTCTCCGTGGTCGCCGGCTCGGGACTCTTCAGTCCGTGCTCGAACCATTTCACCTCGCCGTTTGCGGCGCTGAGAATCGCGATGCGCGCCGCGGGAAGCACATCGCCGACTTTCTCGCGAGACTGGATCGTGTCGGTGTACGCGCTCTCCGTGACGTAGCTCGGAACGATCACGCGCTTCGCCTTCTCTGACTCCGTGCGCATGACCGCCACGACGTACTTGCCGTCCGGCGTCAGCTGCGCATCGGCCATCGTTTGCCGTTTTTCGAGCTTCAACGGTTTCAGAGGATGCTCTTTCTTTTTCTTCGCTTCGTCCTCTTCACGCTTACGCGCACGCTCGTCGACGATTGTCAGCAGCTTGCGCTCTTCGCGTTTCAGGTATTCCTGACTCTCGGTGCCCTTCTTGTCATCCCACAGCGTGACGTTGGGTCCTTTGTCGTCCGGACCGACGATGTTCGATAGCTGCGCGATCGATCCGTCGCGCAGCGAAACCACAAAGAGGTTGTTGTCGCGTACGAACGTGACGCGCTGCTCGTCGAACGTGAAGTGCGGCGCAGACTCGGTGTCCGTTGTCTGAGTGATGGCGTGACGCTTTCCGTCCCAGAGGTAGATGTCGCCATCATCGACATAGACGATCCTGCGCTTGTCGCGCGTGAATTCACCGCTCACCGGCGGCGCATCTTTTTTCTCTTCGTCGGACAGCTTCCGAAGGCCGCTGCCGTCGCGGTTGACGACGTATGTATCGCGATCTTTCTCCAGCGGATCGTTCCACTGCTTCCAACTGAAGTAGATCTTCGAGCTGTCGGGTGTCCAGCGCAGATCCTGCGGCGGATAACCGTAGAGATTCGGGCCGCGCATGATGTTGTCGATCGTGAGATCGAAATTCTGAGCCTGCGCGGCAGCTGCCAGAAGCACAACGAGGAACCACCGCTTCATTCCATTCCTCCCAAACGCTGCCGAATCGCACGCAGCCGTTCGACGGCACGCTCCATGTCCGCATGCACGCAGATGGTGTCGAACGCGATCGGAACGCGTGTACCGTCGCGGGCGATCACGACACGCTCCTTCGCGAGCAAGGCCGCCTGATCGGCGGCTTCCTCGACAGTGAGAAGCGAGCCCGCGATCGTGCGCCGTCGGCGTTGTAGCGCCGGTCGGCGAATGCCTCGCGGATCACGGGCGTGCGGGCGGCGCGGGCTGCCGCCGCCATCTGCGACGCGTCGCTGCAGACGATGGAAAGCTCGGGATCGACTTTCCGGATCGCTTCGATGATGACGCCCGCCAGCACAACATTTTGGTGCGCGTCGTTGTACAGCGCACCGTGCGGTTTGACATGGCGCATCGGCACGCGTTCACGGCCGGCGATCTCGCCCAGAGCTTTGATCTGTTCGATCAGAGTCGCGCGAAGCGCCGGAGGCGCCATCGTCATCGATGTGCGGCCGAAATTTGCGCGGTCGGGATACGACGGATGCGCCCCGATCGTCACGTTGTAACGTTTGGCGCGGCGAACCGCGTCGGTCATCGACTGCGCATCGCCGACGTGACCGCCGCACGCGACGTTGGCCGACGAGATCATCGGCCACATCTCCTCTTCGCCCGGCGCGCCTTCGGCGACGTCGGCACTGAGATCGATCACAGCTCCGCTCCTTTCGTCTCAGGCAGCAACCACACCAGGACGGCGCCGACGCCGAAGAAAAGGGCGTCGACCGCAATCGCCAAGCCCAATCCGTAGCGTCGCGCTGCCGCGCCAATCGCAAACGGCGCGGCCGCCGACGCGAGCCGCCCGCCGTTGTAGCAGAAACCCTGGGCGCTGGCGCGGAAACGCGTCGGAAACAATTCCGCCAGCATCGCGCCGAACAGCGAGAAGTAACCGTGGGCGAAATAGCCGACCAGCGGTCCAATCGTGAGCAGCGTGATCGGCGAACGCGCGCCGAACGCGAAGATCGGCACCACCGCCGTCGCGGCGATCATGAACGCGGTGAACGCGAGACGGCGGCCGAACCGATCGGCGAACCAGCCGAAGCTGATGTAGCCGGCGAAGGCGCCCACCTGCAG
>QHVX01000098.1 GCA_003222375.1 Acidobacteriota bacterium | reverse complement strand
AACGCGAGATCAACGCCGCCACCGACAATCCGTTGTTCTTCCCCGAGGGTGATGCGCCATTTGACCTGAATTTTCGCGCCAATTGGCCACCGGCATATCGCGGTGACAATCGCCTCGCCTACTCAGCCGGAAACTTCCACGGGCAGCCGATTGCAATCGCAGCGGACCTGATGGCGATCGCGATCGCGGAATTCGCCAGCATTGCCGAGCGGCGGATTCAGACGCTGCTGGACGGCAATCACAATCGCGGCCTGCCGCGCAATCTCACCAGCGAGCCCGGCGTGAATTCAGGACTGATGATCGCGCAATACACCGCCGCCTCGCTCGTCTCGGAGAACAAGGTCCTCTGCCATCCGGCATCGGTCGATTCGATTCCGACGTCATCGAACGCCGAGGATCACGTGTCGATGTCGACGCACGCTGCGCGAAAAATGCGAACGGTGTTGCGCAACGCGCAGAACGTCATCGCGATCGAGCTGATGGTCGCGGCCCAGGCACTCGACTGGCGTGTCGGCATGTCGATTGATCCGACTGCGCCGCGCCGCGAGATGTCGGTCAAAGAATTGAAGACCACCGCGGTGGCGCAAGGCATCGCGCCGAGACTGCGCGAGATCTACCAGTCGGTGCGAAAAGTCTCGCCGACCGTGACGCGCGATCGCGCGCTGAGCGATGATGTCCGCCGGATCTTCGAAGCGTTCTTCAGTGCTGGAACGCGTACGAGATTTTGAAGAACACCGACCGGTTCAGCGGCTCGAACGTGGCCTCCTCCGGCGTCACCCCGCGCAGATCGCCGAAGCCGAGGTACATGACGGTCTGCCAGTTGAGCTTGTAGGCGAACAGAAGTTGCGATGCCAGCGAGCCGCCGTGCTGATTGACTGCGAATGTGTAGAGACTCCGGTCGCGATTGGTGCGCTGATTCTGCAGAATTGTTCGCAGAAACATCCGTGAATTGAACGTGTAGGTCGCGCGCAGTCGTTCGACCTGCGAGGTGAACAGGCGATTCTCGGAGTTGTCGACGCGGACCTTCAACCACTGCACGCCGCCTGAGAAATTGAGCTGCAGATGATTGGTCGGGCGGATGGTCGCGAATGGATTCACGCTGGCGCCGCGGCCGAGGCGAAGGTTCGCAAAGTCCACCTGCTGACCGATCCAGCCGTCCCATCCGATCTGGCTGATCAGATTGTTGAGCGACAGGTTGTCGCTGAACTTGAGCTGATGCTGCTGGAACAAACGATCGCCGGCCCGCACCGTTTCGTATGCGTATCGCAACCGATTGAACGACTGCATCTTCCCATCGGCGCCGAAGCCGAATGACAGGAGTCGATAGAGCTGCGATCCATCCTGCTGCGAGTCGTACTCGCTCATCGCGAAAAAGCGGACGCGATTGAAGAAGCCGGTCGTCGGCCGGATTGTGCGCCCCATTTCGGCGTAGTTTGATTTGAACCCGACCTGTGGAATGAAGCCGTTGTCGGCCCTGAACTTGTCCCCGAAATCTTTCGCCTCGGTGAAGAAGTCCCACTTCGCGGACGAGAAGGAGTACCACAGGTCCGACGCATGTGAGCGCAGTTGTTGACCGTTCCACTCCGCGGCCAGCTCCGGGCGGTTCGGCGTGCGGCTGTCGCTCAGCAGAAACTGACCGGTGATCGTGTGATGATCGTTCTTCCACTGAAAATCGGGACCGAAAACGCGATTGTGCGCGCCGCCGCCGATCTCGCGATCGGTGGCCAGAAAGCTGGCATACGATCTTCCGAAATCGTGTCGGACGCGTCCGACCAGCACCTTCGATGAGAATTCCTGGTTCGCGAAATCCGACCCGAGAGGCGATGGCAGAACGACAACGCCGCCGCCGCGGTCCTCCGCGACCAGCAACGTGTAGGCGTTCTGACCGAACTTGCCCGTGCTGCGAAGGCCGTAGCGCGGCGCGGTGATCGTTCGCGTGTAGACCGCTTGAATCGTGGTGTTGAAAAGCTCGCTGCCCTCCAGAAAGAACGGCCGCCTCTCCGGGAAAAAAATCGCGAAGCGCTCGTTCGTCGAGATGACGGCATTGTCGGATTCGATTTGCGAGAAGTCGGGATTGATCGTGGCATCGATGGCTGTGTCGCGCGAGGGCGTCCACTTCACATCGGCGCCGATGTCATTCTTCAGCGGGCGGGTCGTGATCGGCGATCCGAGTCCGTCGCGCGCTTCGCCGACCGATTGCGTGTTGAGGTACGGCGCGGTCACGAGATGGCCGGCCGGTGGCAGATCGTGAAGCCCGGTCAGCTTGCTCTCGTTGCAGATGAAGCAGTTCATGCCGCGCGGGAGCTTGTTCGCAAACATCTGGTAGCGGCGATCGCGCGGCCAGTTGCGGTAGAGCATGATGCCCCAGTCGGGCGCGGCGCCGCTGTAGCGCAGCGTTGAGAACGGGATGCGGATCTCGAGCGTCCAGCCGGTTGGCGTAATCTTTGTCGCGGAGTCCCAGAAAAAATCCGGCGAATTGTCTTCGTTGCCGCTGGTGTCGTCGCTGATGGCGTCGTACTGAATGTTGCGAGGATTGACGAGGAAGAGGATCGCCGTCTTGCCGTCGTTGCGCGTATCGAGAATCACGCCGCCGTAGTCGTCGGTGTTGCCGCCGATGTGGTCGCGGTCGTTGTACGGTCCGCGAATTTTCGACGGTTCGGGATCCGTGAATTCGAATCCGGCGTAGAAGAAATGATCGTCGTATGTGAGGTAGCCGACACTCTTTACTTTCGGCTCGAGGTTGTCGCCGGGGTTCGTCTCGTACCACTGGTCGAGTCGCGTGGCGCCCTGCCAACCGGGGTCGGAGAGGTTGCCGTCGACCGTAATCGGGCCGGTGGCTTTCGTGACGTGGATCTGTGGGCCGGTGGCGTACGCCGAGACCGCGATCAGCGCGACGAAGATGCCATGCTTCATTGCAGTCAAATACGCCGCCGTTTCAAAAAGGTTAGCTTTGAGAGTTTACGAATCTTTTCGTACTTGTCAACGAAAAACTTCGTAGTATGGGGCGACACCTTCGGTTTCCCCCTTTTTCTACTCAATGCAGACAGAATCTACGGGAAGTGGAAAACGGGGGAAACCGAAGGTGTCGCCTATGCCGCTTTTTTGGCGGCCGCGCTCTGCTGTGGCTCCGAGAACATCGAGAGCGCCTTTTGCAGGATCAGATCTTCGCGCGGCTTCAGATCCTTGGTGTCCCGGTCGCGCAGAGCCTGTGCAGTCAGATCGACGACGACATCCGGCTTCACGCCGCCCTCTTTGATCGGCTTGAGATCCGGATAGGTGTAGTGGCCGATGGTCATGAAGACTCCGCCGCCGCTTGGCAGCGGGATGAACTTCTGCACGATCGATTTGCCGTAGGTCGTGATTCCGACGATTTTTCCGCGCCCGTTTCCGCGAATCGCTCCCGCGAAGATCTCCGCGCCCGACGCCGTCGAATTGTCGGTGAGCACTTCGAGATCGCCGTCATAGTCGGTCGCCCGATCCGCCTGCCAGCGCTTGGCGTCGATGTGACGTCCTTCGACCGATGTGATGAGACCGCTGGTGAGGAGCTCATCCGCCGATGTGATCGCCTCGTCGACCTCGCCGCCCGCATTGCCCCGCAGATCGATGATCAATTTGCGATTGCCGTTCTTGCGCGCGCTCTCGAGCGCATTCTTGAGCTGCTCGCTCGTGCCTTTCTCGAAGAACGGAATCTTGATGTAGGCAACGCTCCCGAATTGCTGCGTCGTAATCGCGAGTGGGTGATAGTTCGCCTGTGAAATCGAGAAATTGTCGCGCCTGGTCTGACCACCCCGCAGAACCTGCAGCTGGACCGTTTTCGCGGCCAAAGCGTGGCGCACCTGCCAAACCACCATTCTCTGCGTCGGCCGGCCATCGATCTTCTCGATGAAGTCTCCCCGTTCGATGCCCGCCTTGGCGGCCGGCGAACCGGGAATCGCGGCAATCACGTACGCATAGCCGAAACGCTTCGTCACGACGAGGCCGTCGCCGTTGTCTTCTGTGTCGACGTAGCTTTTGTAGGCATTCATCTGCGACGGCGCAACGTAGTAGCTGAACTCGTCGATGGCGTCGGTGACACCTGAAAACGCGCCGTCGAGCAACTGATCCGACGAGACAGCTTCCACATAGTTGTTCCGCACCAGATCGAACACCTCGGTGAAGATGCTGAGGTAGCGGAACACGTTGTTGCGCTGCGTCACCTGACCGAACAGCGCTCCGCCGATCAGGGAAAACAGGAAGGCCACCGAAACCAGGAGAAAGATCGTTTTCTTTTTGCTCATCATTGTCAGCGCAACCATTTCTGCGGATCTTCCGGCTTGTTGTCCTGCCGGATCTCGAAGTACAGGTAACCACCCTGGGCTTCTTCCGCCTCGCCCACTCCTGCAATCGTTTGTCCAGCCGTGACGCGATCTCCAACCGCAACTGCCGGCGATTTGAGGTTGCCGTACAGCGAGAAAACGCGATTGCCGTGGTCGACGATCATCAGGTTACCGTAACCCTTGAACCATTGCGAAAATAGAACTGTTCCCGGAAAAATCGCCCGCACATCCGTGCCGGGCGCCGCCGCGATCTTCATGCCGTTGTTGAACGTTACGGTCGAGAACTTCGGGTCGACCTGTTTTCCGAAAGTTTCGATGATCTTCCCCTGCAGCGGCCATCCCAACGCGCCCTGGACGGTCCGGATGTCCTCCTGAACCGTACTTCCCGAACTTTGACGCGACAGCACGTCGAGAAGATGCTCGAGGCGCTTCGCCTTTTCTTCCAGATTGGCGATCTGCTCTTCCGATTTCGAGCTCTCGCGATGCAGTTGCGCGACCAGGCGCTCCTTGCGCGCGTGCGCCTCGGCGACCGCCTGCTGGCGCTGCTGGATGACCTGCCGCGCTTCGACGATCTTCTTCTGCCGCTCCGCCATTTCGGCGTATCGCGAGCGCAGTTGCTGTCGCGCGAAATTGAATCGCGTGATCGCCCGCGAGTCGCGCGACGCGAGGTAGGTCAGCATCGACATCGCCTCGATTGGATCGCGGCGCTCATCGATCGAAAGCAGCAGCCGCACGTAACTGAGTCGGCCGAGGCGATAGAGCGAGACGAGGCGGCGGCGGAGAAAATCACGCTGCTCAGCGATCCGGTGCGCGACTCCGTCAATCTGCCCCTGCAGCTCCTGTTGTTGACGTTCCAGATCTGCTTCGACGCGCATTGCGATCTCGACCTCGCGCGTGCGGATGTCGAGCTCGATGCTCACTTCTTCGAGCTCCTGCTCGGCGGTCTGCGTTTTCGACCGGACTTCGTCGAGCCGCTTGCGCAGCTGCGTGATGTCGGCGCGGATCCGATCGAGGTCGGGATTGTCGGCAACCTGGGAATGCGCGGTGACAATCGCCACCAGCAGCACTACCATCGCCGCCGCGAACCTACCGCCCGGAATAGTCACGCAACGCATGCCAGGCAGCCTGCTGCTGCGCCTCCTTCTTCGACGATCCCTCGCCGCGGGCGAGGTGATTTCCGACTTTCACTTCCACGACGAATCGCTTGTCGTGATCGGGACCGACTTCGTCGACGACGTTGTATTCCGGAAGCTGCAGACCCTTCCCCTGAGCCAGCTCCTGCAGCGCGGTCTTGTAGTCGTGAAAGAGCAGATCGTCTTCATCGACCGATTCGAGATCGCGCTTGAACGACGATTCGATCAGGCGCCGCGCCGGCTCGATCCCGCCGTCGAGAAAAATTGCGGCGATGATCGCCTCAAAAACGTTTGCGAGCAGCGACTCTTTCTTGCGCCCGCCGGATTTTTCCTCGCCGACGCCGAGGTAGATGAC
This sequence comes from Acidobacteriota bacterium, assembly GCA_003222375.1. Taxonomy (GTDB): domain Bacteria; phylum Acidobacteriota; class Thermoanaerobaculia; order Gp7-AA8; family Gp7-AA8; genus Gp7-AA10. Next base: position 5,879 of record QHVX01000098.1, on the reverse strand, counting down.
TTCGCCCATTCCGAAATGCCTGGCCTTCACCGCCAGGCTTCCGGCGCTGACGAGATACGCTTTGATTTTCGACAGAGCGCCTTCGTCGAGCGTCGGAAATTTTTGAAAGAGCAGATCGCCGACCACGAATCCGAGGACGGAGTCGCCGAGAAATTCGAAGGTCTCGTTGTCCTGGACGCCGTTTTGACGGGCCTCGTGTGAATACGACTTGTGGGTGAGAGCGCGCGTCAGAAGGTCGCGGTGCTCAAATCTGTATCCGAGACGCTCTTCGAATTCCGACAGGTCGCGCTGCAATCGATAAAGTATAAGGGCACGTCATCCTGAGCCGCGCAGACGGCGAAGGATCTCGTGCAAGGAGATCCTTCGCTACGCTCAGGATGACAAAGGGTTACGGCAGCACCGTCAGCGCCTGGCGCGCGGCCGCGATGTCGGCGGCGTAACGCTCGGGGGGCGCAGTCTTGATGAACTGCGTCAGCGCCGCCCGCGCGGCGGCAGCGTTACCGCGGTGGCCTTCGACGCGGCCGATGTTGAGGAGTGCGTCGTACTGCCGCGGATCGACGTCGACCGCCCGGCGCCACGAATCGACCGCGCGCGCTTCGTCACCTTGTCGCGCGTACACCACCCCCATGGCGTTGAGCGCCAGCGGCAATCGCGGATTGAGCTCCAACGCGCGCGAGAAGAATTGGTGCGCGGACTGCACGTCGTCGCGGCGCAGCGCGACGATCCCGAGGTTCTGCAGCGCCGGCGCGTTGTTCGGATCGTTCTGCAATACGTGCTGAAACTGCTGATTCGCCTGGTCGACCTTTCCCTGATCCGCGAGCGCGATGCCGTAGGCGTTCAAAGCATCGGGGTCGTTGCCTTTAGCGAGAGGCGCCAGGATTTTCACGGCTTCGTCCGTTTTGCCGGTCTCGGTCAACAAAAGACCGAGTTGCATGCGGATGCTCTCGTTTTGCCCGCCGGAGCGAATCGCTTCGCGAAGGCTCGCGATCGCGTCGCCGACGCGCTCGCGCTGCTGCCAGACAAACGCGAGCAGCTCGTGACCGGCGGGCATCTGCGGCCGCGACGCAACCACTTCGCGCGCGAGTGAGAGCGCGCGATCGAGATCACGCCTCTCGTAAGCGTCGATCACCTGATGCATCTTGTTGTCGATGGCAACGAGGTTCTTCGGATCGTCGGCCGTGGTGTACGTCTTCTTTCCACTCGCGGTGCCGCTGACGTATCCGAGACTTCGCAATTGCGCGGCCTCTTCAGGCGAGATGTTGCGAGTCGCTGTCGACGCTTCTGCGTGAAATGCAGACAGAATCCGCCGCGCTTCCTCGACGTTGCGACGCCGCTGCTCGCGCAGATTGTTCAGCTCCCTCGGATCCTTCGGGAGGTCGTACAACTCCGCGATGGGAAGATCGATGTACTTCTCGCCGCCATGAATCACGCCGGTCAGCGGCGCCCATCCGCGGTTGATCGAAGCGGACAGCGATTCGAAATACGAGTCGCGATTCGCGCTGGCAAGCAGCGAGGCGCCGAGAAGCGCCGGCGGCTTCGCGATGCCGACGCGATCGAGGATCGTCGGCACGATGTCGATGTGACGCACGTACGCCGGTTCGACGCGATGCGTCATGCTCGATTGCCAGACGACGAGCGGAATCTTCAACGTCGATTCGTACGCGAAGAGCCCGTGGGTCTCTTCGCCATGATCGCCGCGCGCCTCTCCATGGTCCGCAGTCACGATCAGCAGCGTCTTCTTGCCGAGCATCGCGGGGAGCGCCTTACCCAGCGCGTCGTCGACGTACGCGATCTCCCCGAGGTACGGATCATCGGCGTACTGAGCGGCGAAGGGCTCGGGCGGGCGGTAGGGGGCATGCGGATCGTAGAGGTGGATCCACATGAACCTTTTTTTGCCGGCGTTCGAGCTCCACCATCGCGTCGCAGCATCGAGGACTGCAGCGGCGGGCCGCTCCTGAATCACGAAGTCGAGTGTGGTCTGCCCTTTTCCGTAGTTGTCGTCGTAGAGATCGAATCCCTGATTCAGTCCGAATCGCGCGTCGAGCGGAAACGCGCCGACGAACGCGCCGGTGGCGTACCCATTCTTCCGCAGCGTCGTCGCGACGGTTGCGAACTTCGGATCGAGCCTGAAACCGGCGTTGTCGCGAACTCCGTGCTGGTATGGATACAAACCGGTCAATATGTTGACATGTGAGGGTAAGGTTACGACATTGTGGGCGTGGGCATTCGAGAAGACGACGCCCTCCGATGCGATGCGATCGAGAAATGGCGTCTTGACGCGCGTGTTGCCCATGAAGCCGACCGAATCCGCGCGCAGCGTATCGATCGTGACGAGGATGACGTCCTGAGGTTTCTCGGTGATGACCGCGGATTCACGGCAGCCGAGGAGCGCGACCAGTGCGATCGTCATCCTGAGCCGCGAAGACGGCGAAGGATCTCGCCGCACGAGATGCTTCCGCTTCGCTTTGCTCAGCGTCAGCATGACGTTCATCCGCGTCGCAGCGCCTGCAATTGCCGGTCGTTGGGATATCGGGTCAGTCCGCGCGCAGCCCAAAAACGCGATCCATTCAGATCGCCGATGATCTTGAGCGTCTCGGAGATCGCGATGTACGACGGCAGCGTCGGCGATGCTTTCTCCAGCGAGAAAATCAATTGCGTCGCTTCCGAGTTCTTCCCTTCCGTCGCGTAAAGCAGGATCAGATTCTTGTACGCGTGCGGCTCGGTCGGCGACTGCTGAATCTCGGCGCGGAATGCCTGCTCGGCCTCCACCGCCCGCCCGAGCCGAGCGAGCGCGTCGCCGCGCAGAAAATTCAGCCGCGGCGGCGGCTGACGATGCTTCGCCTGCGAGATCGCCGCGGCCTGATCGAAGTAGCGCAGCGCCTCCTCGAGATTTCCCTTCGCCTGCGCGATGCGGCCATACAACATCAAAGCGTACGGACGATCGCGTTTCGGCCCCGCCACCGCGTTCGCCTCGACCTCCGCGCGCGCGTAATCATTCTTCTCGAGCGCGATTTGCGCGAGGAGATGATGCGCTTCCGTCGGCAGATCGACGACCGCCAGCTTCGCGTGCTTCTCGGCGTCATCGTAGTGATGAAGCTCGAGGTCCATGTTGCCGATCATGACGGCGAGATTCGTCGACGACGGTGAAAGCTTCAGGCCCTGCTTGGCCAGCGCGATCGCTTCCTCATAACGACCGAGCTTTTCGAGACATCGCACCTGGGCCGCGATGATGTCGAGCATGTTGGGATTCTGGCGAAGGAGCTCGCCAAACATTTTCGACGCGTCCTCGTAGCGTTTCTCCTGAAACGCCAGAAACGCCTTTCGAATGTCGCCCGAGGATCCGATGTGATCCTTTGGATCGGGAAGGGGTTGATCGGGCGATGTCGCGACCGTCGATCCGATGTATCCGAGGGCGGCGAGTTGCTGCGCCTGCTCGGGATTGACGGCTTTCGGCGCGGCAGCAGCTTTGATGTACGGCGCGATCGCATTGCGCATCGCGACGTACGTGCGTCGATTCTCCTGCAGCGTATTTTGTCGCTCCCCGGGATCTTTCACGATGTCGAAAAGTTCCGGCTTCGGCGCCTGGATGTAGTGATTCGATCCCGAAATCATCGACTGCAGATCGCTCCATCCGAAATGGAATCGCGGATAGTACGTTTCGCTGTAGATCGGACGATCCGCAGTGGCGCTGGCAAGAAGCGAGCGTCCCTCCGCTTGCTGATTGAGGATCGTGGGAAAAATGTCGATCAGCTCGACCGGCGCCGACACGCTCTGGCCATGCTGTCGCGACTTCGGAAGCTTCAGCATCAGCGGCACCTGCAGCGCCTCGCGATACAACAGGATTCCGTGTTCCTCTTCGCCGTGATCGCCGAGGCCTTCGCCATGATCGGAGAGAAGGATGATCGACGCGCGATCGTAGATGCCTTCGTCGCGCAGATCATCGAGAAATCGCCCGATGACGGCGTCGGCGGCGGCGACGTCGCCGTCGTACGTCAGGCCATACTTGCTGCGGAATGGCTCGGGCGGATCGTGCGGCGAATGCGGCTCGTAAATGTGGAAGAAAAAGAAAAAAGGCTGCGACTTGTGCTCGGCGATCCACTTCTGCGCGATCTCGCGAGTCTCGTCGCCGCTGCGCTGCGCACGTCCCATGCTGAGAAAATTCGGATCGATGTCGATGTCGTCGTCCCAGAAATCGAATCCGCGTTTGATACCGGTCTCGCCGCGTAGCACGATCGCCGAGACCGCGCCGCCGGTGGCATAGCCTTTTGCTTTCAGAATTTCGGCGAGCGTCTTCGTTTTCGGCTCGAGCTGATAGCCGATGTTGTCGCGAACGCCGTGCTCGGCCGGCAGCAGGCCGGTGAAGATGCTGGCATGCGAGACAAGCGTCAGCGGGCAGTGCGCATACGCGCGCTCGTAGAGAATCGAGTCGGCGCGAAACTGATCGATGGCCGGCGTTTCGATCTTCGAATAGCCGTACGCCGGAAGCCGATCCGACCGCAGCGTGTCGATCGAAATGAGGATGATCGGCGCGTTTTTGATTTCGACCAGATGCTCCGGAACGCGGCATCCGGCGGCGATGAGTGCAAGAGTAAGGATGGAACGGCGCACGCGCGTATTGTCGCAAAACGTCATCCTGAGTGCAGCGAAGGATCTCGAATTACGCAGCTTGAGATCCTTCGCCGTCGCTGCGGCTCAGGATGACATACTGAGACTGTGACGCCGCTTCTGTTCGTGCTGACCGTCGCCGCGATCTCATTCCTCGCCGGTTTTCTCGGATCGCTCCTCGGCCTCGGCGGCGGGATCATCGTCGTTCCGGCGCTCACGCTGATGCTGCATGTTGACATTCGCCTCGCCATCGGCGCGTCGATCATCTCGGTCATCGCGACGTCCAGCGGCGCGGCGGCGTCCTACGTCCGTGACCGTTTGGCAAACTTGCGCGTCGCGATGTTCCTCGAGCTCGGAACGACGACCGGCGCGATCATCGGCGCGTATCTCGCCGGCATCGTGCACCCACGGTTCCTCTTCATCCTCTTCAGTGTGATCCTCGCTTACTCCGCGTTCGCGATGTTGCGCGGACGCCGCCTGGCCGAGGAGCAGACGGAAGTCGGTGCCTTCACACGTCATCTGAAGTTGAGCGGATCGTATTTCGACGATGCGGCCGGCATCGACATCGCCTACGAACCGGTGCGCGCGCGCCTCGGATTGTTGCTGATGCTGGTCGCCGGAACCGTCAGCGGCCTTCTCGGGATCGGATCGGGCGCTTTGAAAGTTCCGGCGATGGACCTCGCGATGGAGCTGCCGATCAAGGTTTCATCGGCGACGAGCAACTTCATGATCGGCGTGACAGCGGCTGCCAGCGCAGGCGTTTATTTCGCGCGCGGTCAAATCGATCCGATCCTCACGGCGCCGGTCGCGCTGGGAGTACTGGCCGGCGCAATGCTGGGGTCGCATACGCTTGGCCGCATCGGCAGCCGCGCCGTACGCGTCATCTTCGTCATCGTGCTAGTTCTGATTTCCGTGCAAATGCTGCTGAAGGGAATCCACGGTTGAAAGATCCCGACCTCGCGATTTCGTGGGTCCTTCGGATCGGCGGCTTGCTCAGCGCAGCCATCATCGTGATCGGGATGACCATCGTGCTTCTTGGAGGGAACGGGCGGGCGATCATCACCGCCGGACTCCTGGTGCTCATCGCCACTCCGGTCGTGCGGGTCGCGTTCTCGATCTACATCTTCGTGCGTGCGCGCGACAGGACGTATGCGGCGATTACGACCGTTGTCCTCTTGATCCTGCTGTTCGGATTCGCGGTCGGCGCGGTTGGATAGGCGTCATCCTGAGCGAAGCGAAGGATCCCTATCGACGAGATCCTTCGCCGTCTGGGC
>QHVX01000460.1:1763-3010 GCA_003222375.1 Acidobacteriota bacterium | reverse complement strand
GTACTGTCGGAGAGCCGAAGCAAGAAATGGCCGGCTTCCTCCTGAAGGGATACCGCCGCGCACGGGCTGCTGACGGATGCGCCGAACTTTTGAGCTTGTACAGCGGCCCGCTGCGTGAGGTCTCCTCCGGAGATACCAGTCGGGAAGCCCAGGTAGTTTTCGATCCGCGAGCTGGACCCCGCCTGCCCTCCCACCGCGACCATCTCGATGACCAGCGTAAGCAGTCCCTCCGACGCGCCGTACATTGCGGCGGCGAGCCCCGCCGGACCGGCGCCCACGACGGTCAGATCATAGAAGCGCTGCGCCAGTTTTCCGACGGTCAAGCCGAGGTAATCGGCCAAAACACCTGGTGTCGCGTGGCGCAGCACCGCGCCCGTGACGATCACGACTGGCAACACCTGCGGGGTGATGCCGAACTCCTCCAGAAGGCGCTCGACTTCGCTGTCAGTGTCTGGATCCAACCACTCGTGCGGGATGCGACTACGAGCCAGGAACTCGCGAACGCGCGTGGAGTCGGGTGAAAACCTCGAGCCGATCACGCGGATCGCCGACGCGGCACCACTCATGAGAATTGCACGGCGAGCGAGGAAAGCGGCCAGGACCTTGTCGCTCAGACTCGGATCCGTGGCGATCAGTCGTCGCAGCGCGTCGCGGGGAACGACGAGTACTTCGCCGGACTCGGCGACGCGGGCTGACACGAAGACGCGCTGGCCGGTCAGGAGATTCAGCTCACCGAGGAACCGGCCGGCGTCGTGGCGGGCGATGACCTTTTCCTTCCCTTGATCGTTGACGACGATCTCGACGGCGCCCGCAAGAACGACATAGAAATCGTAGCCACGGTCGCCCTCGCGGTACAGGTAGTCACCGGCCGCCACTGATCGGCGAACGCCGAGCTGCTCCAACGCCGCGACTTCGGAGTCGTTCAGGCGCTGAAAAGCATCTGGATCGGCAGCCAAGGAGAAGCCCTAGCCTTTTCTTTGAGCGTTCAACAGCGCGACCTGCGCAGCAGAAATCCCCTCGAGCGCGAGTCCGTACGACAAGCTTTCCTGAAGCCTGCGCCGAAAGCGAGTCGAGAGCGCCATCCGCGTGTATCGCAATGTGAGCGGACTCTGTTGCGTCATGTGCCGCGCTAATTCCCAGGCTCGCGGCAGCAGGGCTTGACGAGAAACGACCTCGTTCACCGCACCAAACTCCTTCGCTTGTGCCGCGCTCAGTTTCTGACCGCTGAGCAGGAAGTAACGACCGCG
>QHVX01000460.1:925-1700 GCA_003222375.1 Acidobacteriota bacterium | reverse complement strand
TTCGGAGGCAATGACGATGTCGCAGAGCAAGGCATATTCGGAATGCACCGTCATCGGCCCGTTGATCGCCGCGATCATCGGGACTTGTATGTCGAGGACATTCTCGAGGATCTTAGTGCCCTCGCGGAGGATCTTGTCGTATCCGGTGGGCGTGAAGAAGTCGAAACCATCCGGGCAGATTTGGGTACAGAATTCGTCGCCCGTGCCGGTCAGGATGACGACGTGGTTCTCGGGATCATCGCCGATATCACGGAACGCCTTGACCAGGGCTTCGTGGACATATCCATTAAATACAAGCGGCCCGTCTCCGGAATGCAACGCGACTTCCAGGATTCCGTCCTCTCGCTTCATCCGCACGTTTTCGTATTTATTGCGATAGCTGTCGAACACAGGCCTCTCCCTTTGCCGATATGTCACGTGATCCGCCATGTGTCAAGGGTGACCCAGAACGCTCGCATGACGTCGCCATAGCCGCAGTTTCGATCTCGATCTCGAGGGTGGTTATGAATTTGTAGTTAACACAAAATTTATTGTCGACTCTAAGATATGACCACGAAGAGGAGGCCACATGGCAACCACGACCGTAAACACCACCCGCACCGCACGCCTGCTCGCACTGATGAAGAAGGGAGACGATGCGTTTAACGACCGCGACTTCGCAGCGGTAGACGCGGTCCACCACCCAAACATGGTCGCGCACATCACAGGAAACGCACAGCCGATCTACGGAAGCGTCGCGCACGCCGCGGCGATGCAGCAGATGTTGCGGATCTTC
>QHVX01000460.1:0-867 GCA_003222375.1 Acidobacteriota bacterium | reverse complement strand
GCCCCGACAGGAAAAGCGTTCGAAATGGAATTCGGTCAAACCACGAAGTGGGACGGCGACCGGCTCATCATCATCTCGGCGTTCTTTGACGCCGCTCTGCAGGCAAAGCAGATCGGCCTCGCCCACGGCGCCTAGACGCGCGGCGCCGTGATGATTTGGATGCGCTGAACCAGAGGTCGAGCTCGTCGAGAACATTGCCGATGATTCGAGCCAGCTCGCGAGCGATTTTCGTCTGGCTCTGACCGTCACGAGTGCGCCGGCCCGCCTCGCTGATGATGATCTCGAATACGCCCGCAAGCGCGATCCCGTGCATCCTGGCGATTTCGGGAGGAACAAGGGTGGTGTCGCTGATGACAGCGGCGAGCGCGCGGGCCTGGCGGTCGATCAACTCCAGGACCAGCCGGTGGACCGTCGGACTGATCGCCGCGACGTAACCGAGCTCGCCGCGCCAGAGCTCCGGTGGAATGTCGCGTATCCCTGCAACCACCCGGAGGACGAACTCGCGAATCGCTGCCGCCGGCGTAGTTTCGGGGGGGCGAGATCGGATCAGCTCGCAGAGCCGATCCTGAATGTGTTGCTCACGATCGGTGACTAGTTGCTCCTTGGTCGCAAAATAGTTGTAGACCGTTTGCTCGGAGACGTCAGCCTCGCGCGCCACGTCGCTGACTACGACATTTTCGTACCCTCGTTCGGCGAAGAGCCGGGCCGCGGTGTCGGCGATGCGTTGACGCGTGCGCGCCTTCTTGCGTTCACGCAATCCGGTGCTGGACATCGAATCAGTTTAGCGCGGCCACTGCACTCTCCAGGCCTCGCGGCTAAAGCGCAGGCAGGAGTATCGTGGTGACGAGAACCATGCCGGAACCGAAA
>QHVX01000093.1 GCA_003222375.1 Acidobacteriota bacterium | reverse complement strand
GCTGATCTCCGATGGACCCATCCGCGCGGTGATCATTACGAATCGGGCTTCGAAATTCAGACGATCGATCCGGCCTCGAATGTGACCTTGCGCCGATTCGTCGATGAATGCATCGAGCGGATGCCGCACTACGAGCGTCACGAGTTGGTGCACGGCGTGTGGCGGACGACCATGACAACGGATTCGTGGCAGCCCGACGCCGGGTTCACAGTTGCGTCGACCGAGTCGCCGCACACGGTCGCATTTTTCCACGCTGCGTACTCTGCTGGTGATGCGAGAATGCGCGAGCGAATTCGGAAGCTGGCCGAGCTCAGCATCACGCATCCCGAGCGCCGCTACGACATGTGATCACGGCAACGCGTATGCGATGACCGAGTCGCCCATGGTCGTGCCGTTCTTTCCATGACCCCCTGCGCAGATGACGACGTATTGTTTTCCGCGATAGCGATAGGTCATCGGCGTCGACTGCGCGCCAGCGGGTAGGTGTTGCTCCCACAGAATTTTTCCGCTGTCGACGTCGAACGCCCGCAGCGTGTCGTCGAAGAGTGTCGCTGCGATGAACACAACGCCGCCGGCGGTGATCAGCGGTCCGCCGAACTGCGGAAGGCCGTTGATGGTCACGCCGCCCGGCAACACCATTTTTCCGAGCGGCACGGACCAGTGGATCGAGCCGTCGGCGAGATGGACTGCGACCAGCAGACCCCATGGTGGCGCGATGCACAGTAGCTTCGACGGCGCGCGCATCGGTTCGCGATAGAGCGCGTAGGGCGTGCCGCGCTGCCGCGCGAATTCGCCGGTCATCCGATTGTTGTCGGCCGTCCGTAACTCCTCTTCCAGTTTTTCCCGGGGGATGAGGCGGATGGCCATCGGGACGCGATTGACAGCAGCGATCAGAAATCCGCGCGACCGATCGTAGGCCGCACCGCCCCAATTCACTCCGCCGGCGTTTCCGGGATAGACGAGCGTTCCCTGAACGGATGGCGGCGTAAAGATTCCTTCGTACCGCAGCTTCGCAAATTGCTGCCGGCACGATTCGCGATCTTCGGGCGTGGCGCCCCACATGTCGTCCATCGACAATCGCGTCGACGCCATCGGCGGATTCGACGGGAACGGCTGCGTCGGCGATGCGACCTCGCCTGCGGCATCGCTCTTCGGGACCGCGCGTTCCTCGACGGGAAATAGCGGTTTACCTGTGCGGCGACCGAGCACGAAGAGATGTCCCATCTTGGTCGTGACTGCGACGGCCGGAACGCCTTTCACTTCGACGAGCGTCGGCTGCGACGCGACGTCGAAGTCCCACAGGTCGTGGTGCACGACCTGGAAGTGCCATTTCACTTTGCCGCTCTTCGCGTCGACGGCCACGATCGAATTGCCGTAGCGATCGTCGCCCGGCCGGCGCCCGCCGAAATAGTCGGGACTCGGACTGCTGGTTGGAATGAACACCAGTCCGCGCACCGGATCGGCGGACATCGGCGCCCACGCGTTCGCGGCACCTGCTCTCGATCCTTCAGCCATCGGAAGCAGCGGCTCGAAAATCCATCGCGCCTTTCCGCTGCGCACGTCGTACGCGCGTACGACGCCGCGTCCCTGATCGAGACTGCCGTTGTCGCCGATCGACGAGCCGACGACGACCGTGTCGCCGATGACGATTGGCGGCGATGTCACCTCGTAGTCGGGTGCCCACATCGCTTCGGCATCACGTCGCAGATCGATCTGTCCGCGCTCGCCGAAATCTCTGCACAGAGATCCCTTCCGGCCGTCGATCGCAATCAGCCGCGCGTCGATCGTGCCGATGAACACGCGAGTCTCGCTCGCCGATCGCCACACCGCCACTCCGCGCGATGTCACCTCGGAGTACGAGAAGCCGCGATCGACCTGCGGGTCGTAGCTCCACTTCTCCCTGCCCGTTTCGGGATCCAGCGCGATCACTTTGTCGAAAGGCGTCGACACGTAGAGCGTGCCGCCGGTCATCACCGCGGTGGCCTCGAAGGCAGCCTTTTGATTGAGCTCCGTTGCGGGCTGCAGCGCGCCGGTGTGATACGTCCACGCGACTTGAAGCTTCGCCACGTTGTCGCGACTGATGTCAGTGGCTCCGGAGTAGTGCGATCCGCCGGGATCGTTCCCGTACGCACGCCATTCGATATCCGTTTTCGTCTGCCCAAAAGCGGAAGCGGCGATGATGAGAATCGTCGCGATGGAGCGCTTCATGGGCGGCGAGCATACGCTGCGTCTTATATTTCCGAAATCGTGATTTCCGTCACGAAATCGCCCTTGTGTCCGGTCTATGAATGACTCTGATGTCCGAGGTCGCGCGGGTTCTCTCCTCGCCGGCGACGCGCCTTCTCATCGTCGATGATGACGAACGTTACGCCCGGGCATTGCGCGAGCTGCTCACCGAGAGTTTTTCGGATCTGCACATCACGCTCGTCACCACGATCGACGAAGCGTGCCGCCGCGTTGACACCGCTCAAGTCGACGTGGTCATCCTGGACCTCGGCCTTCCCGACGCCGACGGACTGGAAGCGCTCGAGCGGATGCACGACTGCATCACCGAAATTCCCATCATCGTTCTGACTGCGCGCTCCGACGAAGCTCTGGCGCTGGCGGCGCTGCAGCACGGTGCCGAGGATTATCTGGTGAAGGATGCCGTGAACCACGGCATGCTCACGCGTTCGCTGCGATACGCGCTCGAGCGTCACCGCGTGATCCGCGACCTGGGACGCGTAACCAAAGAGTTACAGATCGCGAATTCCAATCTGGAGAGGCTGACGCTGCTCGATCCGCTCACCGAATTGCTCAATCGGCGCGGACTGCAGCAGGCGCTGTCGCGCGAGATCAAGCGCATCGATCGCGAGAACATCGACGTGCTCGTGCTTCTGGTCGACATCGATGATTTCAAGCGCGTCAACGACTCGTTCGGCCACGCTGTCGGCGACATCGCGCTGCAGGAGATCGCTCACCGGCTGCAAAATTGCGTCCGGGCGGTCGACTATGCCTGCCGCATCGGCGGCGATGAGTTCCTGCTGCTCCTGCCGAATGCCGATCGCGACGAGGCATCGCGCATCGCCGAACGCGCACGCGTATCGATCGCCACGACCATCATTCAGCACAGCACCGGAACGCTGCGTATGACCGCCAGCGTCGCAGCGATGCTGCTCCGGCGTGACACACCGTCGATCGATGAGCTTCTGACACGCGCGCACCAGTTGTTACAACGAAGCAAGCGCACGGGAAAGAATCGCGTCGTCTACGAAGACGAGGAATTCGAGGACACCGAACGGCGCAACAATGCCCAGGCGGATCTGTGCACCAACCTCGCGCAAGGCAAGTTTCTCCGCACCGTCAAGCAACCGATCCTGCGGATTGCCGACGAGGTGCCGGTGGCTTACGAATTCCTGAGCCGCTATTCTGATGGCGTCTTCGAGATGCCCGACAATTTCTTCCGCGTCTGCGCCGAGAAAAATGTCCTGACCCTTGTCGATCATCACTGTCTTCGGGCGGCTGTTCGCACCTCGACCTCGATCCACGAGCGTGCGCGATTTCACGTCAATCTATTTCCGTCGACGCTGATCGCGATTCCGACCGAACACCTTCTCTCGGCCTTTCCGCAGCCGATTCCGCCCAAGACGTACTGCGTCGAGATCAGCGAGCAGCAGATCATCGGCGATCCGTCCTATTTGCGAGAGCCAGTGCAGGTGCTGCGCGAGGCCGGACTGCTGATTGCCATCGACGACGTCGGCTTCGGCAACAGTTGTCTCGAGAGCCTGATCCTGCTCGAGCCCGACATCATCAAGATCGAGAAACGTTGCATCATCGGCCTCAGCGGCGATCGGATGCGGATCGATTCGCTGCGGCGTTACGTGAATCTCGCGCAGACTCTGAAATCCCAGCTCGTCGCCGAGGGCGTCGAGACGCAGCGGGAGCTGTCTGTCCTGCGCGATCTGGAAGTCGAGTATGCCCAGGGTTTTCTGTGGGGAAGACCGGCGTGATCGTCATCCTGAGCGAAGCGAAGGATCTCGTCGACGAGATCCTTCGGCGTCTGCGCGCCTCAGGATGACGAGGCACGGTTGTGATCCATAGCACAGCGACTTGTGCTGTTGCTGGGTAGGATGGCAACCGCGATGGTTTTCGAGCCTCTCTTTCATTTTTTGGTAGGCTCAGCGAGCGTCGCCTTCACGGGGGCGGCGCTTGTCGGCTACATCGCGCATCAAAGATCTGCGTTCTTCTTCACCACCGCCGCCGGCGTGACTGCGTTTCTCTTCTTCTTTCATCTCCCGGAGACGCCGACGCAGATTCTGCTCATCTGCCTGACGACGGCGATCGCGGAGCTGGCAGCCGTCCATGGCCACATCACCCACACGAGGTAGGACTTAATCGGCGCCGTGCGTCGCGCCCTCGACAGTCTTCTGTAACAGACGCCCGACTTCCAGGCAATGCCGGGCAGCGGCGTGCTCATGGCGCTCGTGAAACAGCCACGCTGTTCTCCACAGCGACTCGACGCAGAGGGCCTCGAACGACAGGAGCACGTCGCGTTCGATGGCGTTCAGGCCCTTCGGCCGCGCATTCGTGAGCATGCTGATGGCGCGATTCACGTTGTTCGTCAATCCGTTGATACGCTCGCCCGAGGATGCAATGGTCGCCTCGATCTGCGCGATCGTCTTTTCGTAATCTTCCATGATCACCTCGCGACATTAGTCTTTGCGAGCGACAAACGAATGGCGTCGGCGATCTCCTTCGGCACTCCCGTTCCCCAGAAGTGGAGAAAAAAGAGCCGCGGCGACTCACGCAGCATGTGTGAATGCACGGCCGTGACGCGAATGCCGTGCGCCTCGAGATCGTGGATGACGGAGTTCACTTCGCTCGCGATCAGGACGAAATCGCCGCTCGTCGCGACTCTGTCGCCGTCACGCTGAAAGTTGACCGCCGTCGCTACGCCCATCGTTGGCGGAATGGCCACGGCATCTTCCGTGATCGTTTCGGCGCGCGGAATCGAAAACTGCAGCACGCGCCCGTTGACTGTTCCCTGCCGCTGCAACGCAGTCGAGATCGCAGCGAAGGCAGCTTCATCACCTTTGTCGGGATTGCTCGGGGCAGCCGGCGGTGTCATCGGCGTCCGAGTTGTCGCAAGCGCCTTGGCAAGCGTTTGAGCGAGCGCGGTCGGATCGCCATGCCCGGAGTAGTGCACGTATGCGATCGGCGGCGATTCATCGAGAAGATGATTGTGGATGGCGGCGATGTCGATGCCGCCGTACTGCAAAGTCCGCACAACAGGTTCGACCTCTTTCGGCAGAAGCGCGAGATCGCCCATCACCATGTCGGACGAAAATGCTGCCCACGATCCGAGGGCCAGCGCGGGCTCGATGCGGACATGGCCGATCGTCACTTTCAGATCGCGCCGCGGAAAGCCGTAGCGATGCACATTTCCCGCGACCGCTTTTCCCTGTTGCTTTAGGATTTCGTCAACGGTCTGCCACGGATCGGCGGCGGATGCGGAAACAGCCAGCAAAAAGACAATTGCGAGGTTTGCCTTCGACATGTGCGAATGATAACGTCCGCCCTTCCTGATGGGGACGGTTCATTGCGGCGAGCCGGCTGTGTCTAACCATTAGCGACGCGCCGCGCGGCACATCAAGTCCGGTTGGCACCGAGTCTGAAGCTTCGCGGATCGGGTCGGGAAAAGAGGTAAGCCGCTAATGTTTGATGACGTCCTCATCGAATCGGCCGGCAAAGACAAGACCAAAGGCCGTGGTCTCACTTCGGCGATTTCCTTCTTAGTCCACGTCCTCATCATCGGACTGCTCATTCTCGCCGCGAAGCACATCAAGGAACATCCGGAGGAGATCACCAAGCCGATTCGCGCGTTCATGGTTTCCGCGCCTCCCCCTCCGCCACCGCCCCCGCCGCCGGCGGGCGCGAGCGTGTCGACCCCGCAACCGAAAGTCCAAACTCCGAAGGTCGAGCCGCAGCCTTTCCATCAGCCGACCGAGACTCCGAAAGAAGTGCCACAGACCGCAAACACTGAGACCGCCGCGACGAACACAGGCGTCGTCGGCGGACAGCCGGGCGGCGTGGAGGGCGGCGTCGTTGGCGGCGTCGTCGGCGGCGTCGTCGGCGGCGTCGTTGGCGGTCAACTCGGTGGAGTGCTCGGAGGGACCGGCGACAAGCCGGTGCGCGTGGGCGGCGACGTCACCGCGCCGACCGTGATCATGCCGCGCGCCGAGCCGCAGTACACGGAACTTGCAAGGAAGGCTCGGATTGAGGGTGTTGTCATCATCGAAGCGATCATCGACCGCAACGGATACGTCACCGATGCGCGTACCCTCAAGCCCCTGCCCCTCGGCCTGGATCAGTCAGCCCTCGATGCCGTAAGGAAGTGGAAGTTCAGACCTGGAACGCTCAACGGACAACCGGTGCCGGTCATCTACAACCTCACCGTGATTTTCCGATTGCAGTAAGGGAGGAGAAGTCGCATGGAACCAACCAGTTTCAGTCTCCTGGGGATGTTGTCGTCGATGAACTGGGTGGCGAAAGGGGTAGTCGTCGTGCTGGCGCTGATGTCAGTCTGGTCGCTGACCATCGCCATTGAGCGCATCTGGCGATTCCAGCGCGCAAAACGGGAATCGCTCACCATCGCCAGGCTAGTCACGCCACTGCTCGCGCAACATAAGCTGCGCGAGGCCATCGCGCTCACCGGCGATAAGAATTACCGGCATAGCCATCTGGCGCGCGTGCTGCGGGCGGGCTTGACGGAATTCGAATACGAAACGACGCAGTCGCTGCCGGAAGACTTCGATGTGGTCGCTTCCGGT
>QHVX01000459.1 GCA_003222375.1 Acidobacteriota bacterium | reverse complement strand
GTCGCGATGTTGCTCTCGCATGTTCGATAAGAGAGCACTGTGTCCGATGCTGGTTGCATTCCGTAGTGGTGATGCCGGATCACGTTCATCTGATTTTGGATCCTTATGAAGGCATACCTCTGACGACACTTGTTGCTCAGATTAAGGGACGATCAGCATTTCTAATGAATCGCTCGGCAACTCGCTGCGGTTCCGTTTGGCAACGCGATAGTTTTGATCACATTGTCCGAGCCGATGAGAATCTCACTAAGAAGATTCAATACGTTTGCGACAATCCGGTGCGAAAGGGGCTCGTCACGACATGCGACGAATATCGATGGTTATGGCGTTCATGGCGGGACTCGACGGCGGGCTAAAGCCCGCCGCTACACCTTCCGTCGCGCGAACCATGCGCGCGCGAAATAGAAAACCGGCCCGGCGGCCATTACGTACAGGCCTTCGACCTTCAGATGTTTCTCCGGCGAGAAGACGACGAACGCCCACAGGCCCAGGGCGGTGATCGCGGGCAGCGGATAGAGCCACATGCGAAACGGGCGGCGGCGGTCGGGGTCGCGCTGGCGCAGGATCACAGCGCCTGCGATCTGCGCCATGAACGGAATGATCGCGCGGATCGAAAGAATCGCCTGCAGGACATACTTGAGATTGAACTGGCAGAAGATGACCGCCATCGCGCCCAGAAAAAGCGTCGCGACGTACGGGTGCGCTTCGGTTGCATGCAACTCCGCGAAGATGTGAAAGAAATTTCCGTCGCGCGCGGCGGCGTAAAGAATCCGCGAATAGCCGAGCATCAGCGAGAAGATCGATGCGAAAGCCGTCCACAGAATCAGAATCGAAATGACTCGCGCTGCATTTTTGCCGAGGAGAAAGGCGAGGTAGTCGCTGACGATCGATGTCGACGACATGGCCTTCTGCATCGGCAGCACCGAAATCAGGCAGGCGTTCATCACGAGATAGATCGCGCCGATCGCGAGAATCGAAATGACGATGACGCGCGGAATCGTGCGCTCGGGATCGCGGACTTCGTCGCCGATGTAGCAGATGTTGTAGTAGCCGAGGTAGTCGTAGACGGCGTAAATCAGCGCGACACCCAGGCCCGCGTATCCGATTTTCGAATCGAGCCGCGGCGCCTCCCAGAATGCGAACGCGCTCAGTTTCAGGTGCGGCAGGCCGACGACGATCACGATCGCGAGCGTCGCGAGAACGCCGATCCACAACAGCACTGAAAACTTTCCGACCGCTTCGATGCGCCGCAGAAGCAAAAGCGTGGTCAGGATGCACACGATCGTCGCGGTCAGCACGATGTGATTCTTCGCGCCAGGCAGAAGCACCGGCAGGTAGTTCGCGAAACCGAGGCAGCCGGACGCCATCGAGAGCGGCGCGGAAAAGAGAATCTGAAACAGAAAGAGGAACGAGATCAGTTTGCCCGCGCGACCGTACGCTTCGCGCAGAAAAACATACGATCCGCCTGATGCCGGCAGCTCCGCTGCCAGCTCAGCCGTGACGAGGCCGTCGGAAATCGCCAGCAGACCGCCGAGGAGCCACGCCAGCATTCCCCGCCCACCGCCCATCGCCAACAAGATTGTTCAGCGCGATCCCGCGCCACAAGCCGATGTCGCGTCGTAACTCCGACATGAGTTGCCGGTTCCCGCTTGCCGGTCCCTAGATTATGATCGCGCGCCATGCGCCGAACACTGAGTCTTCTGACAATCCTCTTAACGCTTGCTTGCAGCACGACCACCCGACAACCCGACAACACGACAACCGTTGCGAAGCAGCCGCTGTTCGGTCCGCACGGCTTCGATCTCACCGGAATGGATCCGACTGTGAAAGCGTGCGATGACTTCTATCGCTTCGCGGTCGGCAAATGGCGCGACACGCATCCGCTTCCTGCGCAGTATTCGCGCTACGGAAGATTCGAAGAGCTCTCTGAGCGCAACCGCGATGTGTTGCACACGATTCTCGAAGAATCTGCCGCTGCACCGACCGCGCCGAAGGGCAGCGCGCAGCAGAAAATCGGCGACTTCTATCGTCACGCCGATTCAGCCCGAGCTCGATCGCATCATCGCCATCAGCGATCGCAACGGGCTGCTGGCCGAGGTCACGCGGTTGCACGACATGGGATACGCGCCGCTGTTTCGCGTCGGCGGTCAGAACGATTTCAAAAACAGCAAGATGATCATCGCATCCGTCGGAACGGGGCAGCTTGGCTTACCCGACCGCGATTACTACCTGCGCGACGACGAACGCTTCAAGAACATGCGTAGTCAATATGTTGACCATATGGCCAGGATGCTGAGCCTCACCGGCGAAGATGCATCGCAGGCGCGCTCCGACGCCGATCGCATCCTGCAGCTCGAGACCAGGCTCGCGCAGGCGCAGATGCCGCGCGAAGAGATGCGCAATCCCGAGAACCGCTATCACATGATGCCGGTCGCGCAACTCGCGTCGACAGCGCCGATCGTCGACTGGAACGCGTACCTGGCGGCCCTCGGAATCAATCAGCCGAGCATCAATGTCACCGAGCCGGCATACATCCAGACGATGAATCGCCTCTTGAGCGATGTGCCGCTCGAAGACTGGAAGACACTTCTGCGCTGGAACGTCGTGAACGCTTCCGCTCCCGCGCTTTCGAAACCGTTCGAGGAAGAAGAATTCAATTTCAATGGGCGCATTCTGTCCGGCCAGCAGCAACAGCAGGAGCGGTGGAAGCGCTGCGTCCGCGCCACTGACGCCAGCCTCGGCCAGCTCCTCGGTCAGGAGTACGTCCGCCGAAACTTCACGCCCGAGGCGAAGGCGAAGATGAATCGCTGACCTGGATGAGCGCCGAAACGAAGCAGGCCGCGCTCGTCAAGCTCAACGCCTTTTCACGCAAGATCGGCTATCCCGACAAATGGCGCGACTACTCCTCGCTCGACATCACGCGCGATTCCTACGCGCAAGATGTGCTGGCATCGCGCCGATTCGCGTATCACTACAACCTCGCGCGCATCGGCAAGACCGACGATCCAAACGAATGGGGCGGATTCACGCCGCCGACTGTCAACGCCAGTTACATGGCCGCCCGCAACGACATCACATTTCCGGCCGGGATC
>QHVX01000092.1 GCA_003222375.1 Acidobacteriota bacterium | reverse complement strand
GCGCTTCCCGTTCTTCTTCACCAACGGTCAGCCTGATCCGAACCGGCCTAACGGCGGCGTGGAAGATCTCTACACCATCGCCGGCCGTACCGACGCTCCCGGATGCACGACGGCGGTGATTTCGCAGCCGAGCTTCCAGACGGCGATCAACACGAACAACGTTATCTTCCGCATTCCAACGCCCACGTTCGGCGCAGGCCTGATCGAGAACATCGACGACACGACGCTTCTCGCCAATAACGCGTCGAACGCCAACAACAGCTTCGGCATCGGCGGAACGTTCAATCGCGAAGGCAACACCGGAACGATCACGCGGTTTGGCTGGAAAGCCCAGAACAAATCGCTGGAGATCTTCGCCGGAGAAGCCTATCTCGTCGAGCAAGGCGTCTCGAATGAGTTGTTCACGCAGGAGCGGCCGCTGCCAGGTGAAGGCATGAATCAGGGCCTGCCGGCGGCGTGCAGAGCGTTCAATGCCACGCCGGAGGACATTACACACTTCGACGGAGTGGGCAGCACCGGCACGACCATGGCCGACACGGTCGGTTTCGCGATGTTCATGCGCTTGCTCGCGCAGCCGACGCCTTCCACTACCGTTCCTGGCGGCTCGACGTCGATCAACAACGGCCGCAGCCTGTTCAACGCCATCGGCTGTAACGTCTGCCATACGCCGTCGCTCAGAACGGTGGGTTCGCACTTCACGCCGAGTCTGAGCAATGCGACCGCGAATCTGTTCAGCGACATCGAGATCCATCACATGGGTGTCACGCTGACGGATAACGTCTCGCAGGGCGGCGCCGGTGGCGATCAGTTCCGCACCGCGCCTCTGTGGGGCATCGGTCAGCGGATCTTCTTCCTGCATGACGGCCGAACCAAGGACCTCGTGACCGCCATTCGGGCACACAACAGCTCGGGCTCGGAAGCCAACGGGCCGTCGTTCAACTTTTTCGTGAATCTATCAGCGTCACAGCAGCAGGACATCTTGAATTTCTTGCGATCGCTCTAACGTCCTGCAATGCCGCAGGCCGCTGATGCGTGAACATCAGCGGCCTGCCTTGAAACTAGGGAGGAACATGTTCCGGCGCGTTTTTTTGCAACTCGCATTCCTATTCACTGTCGCAGCGGCACAGGCTCAACTCATCCCCGGATCTCCGACGCCACCGCCGCGCCTGCCCCCGCCCTCGGATGGCGATGCCTCACAGGCATTGCTCGAGAAAGTTCCGCCAAACACCATCCTCGTCAAGGGTGCAGAGCCGAGTGCCAGCGACCACTCCACTCCCTTGCCTGAGGAGGGTTCGATCGCCAAAAGCATTTATCGCAACCGCTATCTCGACATGACGCTGCCCCTTCCCGGCGACTTTACGGAGCTCTTCGAGGGGCCTCCGCCGTCGGACAGCGGCAAGTACGTTCTGGCGCAGCTCGTGCCCGCGTCGAGTTTAAAGAGTCCGGTAAAAGGGACGATCCTGATCTCTGCGCAGGACACATTCTTCTCTCTGATTCCTACACGCAACGCGGTGGAAACGATCCGATACACCAAAGAACATCTTCCGTCGTACTACGAAGCCGAGCACGCGCCGGCAGATGTGAAAATCGCCGGCCGCAACTTCGTTCGATTCGACTACAAGTCGCCGGTCGCCAATCTCCACTGGCACGTACTGGCCACCGAGATCCGGTGCCACGTCGTCGAGTTCGTTTTCACGAGCCAGGACACAACGCTGCTGGAACGACTGGTCGCAGACTTGAACAAGATGGAATTGCCGGCTGACACCCGTACGCCGGTGTGCATCGGCAACTACGCGACGGCTGCGAACATCACGTACAAGGTCGATCCGATTCTCGCCGACCGCCGTTTCAATCAAATTCCGGTGCGCATCATCATCGACAAGAACGGTCGGGTGCGACACGTTCATCTGATCAGCGCCTTTAGCGATCAAGCGACGAAGATCACCGAGGCGTTGTTGCAATGGACGTTCAAGCCGTACATGCGAAACGGGCAGGCAGTGGAAGTCGAAACTGGAATCATGTTCCGATCGACGAAGAATGGGAACGACGCATCGCGAACAGCGGCGTCGACGAACGATTGATTACTTCGGCGTGAGCAGAAACGCGTGCTGCTCGCCCCGGTACAGGCCGTAGCCGACGATCTGACCGGTATCGTCAATGCCGCTCGCGGTGTTGAGGACCCATCCGCCTCTCGGAATGAGTCCGTTGAGATCTTTCATCGCTCCGTCGCGGTAGATAAATGCGCGAGGGATGCCGCTGCCCCCGGTGGCGTATCCGACGATCTCGGTCGCGGTCGAATTGACGGCCAGCGCGCTGCTGTAGAAACCTCCCAGCGCGCCGAGGTCCTTCATTTCTCCGCCGCTGTAGAGGAATGCGTGCGCTCGGACATTGCCGGGGAGATAGGCCTGCCCGACGATCTGCCCGGCGGAGTTGATGGCGTTGCCGACACTCCAATCACCGCCCAGCGTGCCGAGGTCGGTCATCGTTCCGTTCTGCCAGAGGAACGCGCGAAAGTTCCAGTCGGCGTCGTACGAATATCCGGTGATCTGGCTACTCGAGTTGATGCCGAGTGCGGTGCTCATTGTCCCGCCCAGCGTGCCGAGGTCGATCATCTGACCGTCGGTGAAAAGGAATGCGTGCTCGTGCTTCGCCGTGGTGATTGAACTTCCGACGACCTGACCGAGATCGTTGATCGCGTAACCGATCGAATAGGTCGCGCCGAGATTGCCGAGATCGATGACCTGGCCGTCGGTCAGGAGAAAAGCCTTGTAACCGTGGTCGTAATAGAAACCGGTGACCTGCGAGTTGGAGTTGATCGCCGTGGCGGCGCTCTGCACGCCTCCAAACGTGCCGAGGTCGGTCATCGTGCGTCCGCTGTACAGGAACGCGTGATATTCGTTTTCACCCGTTTCGGAAACGCCGACGATCTGTCCCCAGCCTCCAATGCCATTGGCCTGACTGTACGTTCCGCCGAGGACACCGAGGTCTCGGATCGAGTAGGTTTGTGCGGATGCGGAGACCGCTGCGAGGATCGCGATCGCGAAGAATGATCGAGCCATGGGCTCCACCAGGTGCAACAGGCGTTCCCTCTATACTTCCGGCGTGAACTACGACTTTGATTTCGCCGTGGCCGGGGGCGGTCCTGCCGGCAGCTCGGCAGCTATCGCACTCGCGCAACACGGACATTCGGTCATTCTCCTCGAACGCGAGGCTTTCCCGCGTTTTCACATCGGCGAGTCACTTCTCTCCACCGCCAACGAAGCCTTCGCCGCCCTAGGCCTCGCCAAGAAAATGGAAGCAGCAAATTTTCCGGTCAAATGGGGGGCGCGGCTTTTCACACACGACGGCCTCAGCGGACGCGGCGTCGACTTCGCGACAGTGACCGAAGTCATGCGGCCGCAAACGTATCAGGTGCCGCGCTCCGAATTCGATCGCATTCTGATGGATCGTGCGCGCGAAGCGGGTGTCGACGTTCGCGAGCGCCATCGCGTCATTGCCTGCGATTTCACGCCGGATGCAGCGGTCCTCGAAGTCACGCGCAATGACGAAGAGCGCTTCACGATGCGCGTGCGGGCGCTCGTGGACGCCACCGGACGGCAGGGTCTCCTCGCGAAGAAGTTCAATCTGCGCACCGACGAGCCGCGCCTCGCGAACATCGCGATCTTTTCGCACTATGCGAACGTTCCGCTGATCGAAGGCGAGAGGCCCAACGACATCCGCATCGTCGCCCGCGCCGACTCGGGATGGTTCTGGCTCATTCCGATTTCCGCGGAGCTCATGAGCGTCGGCGTCGTGCTGCCGAAGAACCTGTTCCTGCAGATGCCTGACGGCACAAATGAGGAGCGACTGGATCGTGCGATCGCCGACACGCCGCTCGTCGCGCGGTTGATGAAAGATGCCAGGCGTGAATGGCCGGTGCGTGTGGAAAAGGATTTTTCGTATCGCGCTTCGACCTACGCCGGCGATCGGTGGATTCTGGCAGGCGATGCCGGTTCTTTTCTCGATCCTGTTTTCTCGACCGGCGTGTCGATCGCGATGGAATCAGGAATCGAAGCGGCCGCCGAGCTCGATCGCGCTGTGCGGCGCAATGATTTCTCCGCCCGAAACTTCGCGGCTTTTTCCAGACGCCAGCGCAGGCGCTACGAAACATTCCGGCAGTTCGTCATCGGCTTTTACTCGCCGCAGTTTCGCGATCTATTTTTCGATCCCGAGCCGCCACGAAGAATGTTTCGGGCGGTTGTCACGGTGCTCAGCGGAAGGTGGAACGCGCGGCCCGCCACGCGCTTCATGAATTCGCTGTTCTTCGCGCTGGTCGCGCTGCAGAAGCGATTCAAATTCGCGCGTTCGCGATTTCGACGCGATGCTACCGCCGGCTACCCGTAAGATCCCCGGGACTTCGTTCGCGATGGGATCGGAAGACGGCGCCGACGATGAGCGGCCCGTGCATCGCGCGTGGGTCGATGCGTTCGAAATCGGCGCGACACAAATCACGAATCGCGAGTGGGCGATGTTTTCTCCCCGACGGCGATCGGAGTTCGACCATCCCGAGCAGCCGGTGGTCGGCGTGTCGTGGTTCGACGCCGTCAGCTACTGCCAGTGGCTGAGCGACATAACGGGAAAGAAAATTCGTCTGCCGACCGAAGCGGAATGGGAATGCGCGGCTCGAGGCGGAATCGAAGGCCAACGCTATCCATGGGGCGATGAGCCGCTCTCGAATTACGAAGCGCTGACCGCTCCGCGTCCGGTCGCGCGACGTCCGCCGAATGCATTCGGCTTGTTCGACATGTGCGAGAACGTCCACGAATGGTGCAGCGACTGGTACGGCGCGGACTACTACCGGGTGTCCCCCGATCGAAATCCCTGCGGCCCGGCGACAGGAACGCGTCGCGTATCCCGAGGCGGCTCGTGGCGGCATCAAATCAAGTTCACACGGTGCGCCGCCCGGTCGAGCATTCCGCCCGAGTTCCGGTATGCCGATTACGGACTTAGAATTGCCGCATCCGTGACCGATCGAATTCTGTTGACCACTGACACGCTGCGTCGGGCGACGCCGCCTGACCAGGATGCGCGAAGCATGGGATTCACGCCGGGAACGATTCTTCTCGATCGCTATCGCATCGTCCACCTGGTCGGAAAAGGGGGAATGGCCGACGTCTACCGGGCCGATGATCTGAAAGTCGGCGAAGCTGTCGCGCTCAAATTCCTGTCGGCCGATGCGACTTCCAATCCGCGCGGTCTGGAGCGCCTTTATGCCGAGCTTCGACACGGGCGGAAGGTCGCACATCCGAATGTTTGCAGGCTCTACGACATCGCCGAAGTCGACGGCCGGCGTTTCATCACCATGGAATTCGTCGACGGCGAAGATCTGGCGTCGCTGCTCAGCCGCATCGAACGGCTGACTCTCAAGAAAGCGCTGCGCGTGTCGCGCGATCTGTGCGCCGGCATCGCCGCGGCGCACGAAATGGGTCTTCTGCATCGTGATCTCAAACCGTCGAACATCATGATCGATGGCCGCGGAACAACGAAGATCACCGATTTTGGGATCGCCGTGTTCACTAACGAAGTCTCCAGCGCAGAACTGTGCGGAACTCCGAACTACATGGCGCCGGAACAGCTCGTTGGCGGCAATGTCACCGTCAGATCCGATCTCTACTCGCTCGGGCTCATCATGTATGAGCTCTTCACCGGCGTTCCTGTGTTCGCGGCGAACACGCTCTCGGAGCTGATGGTGAGCCACAAGGCGGAAAAGCGCCGGCCGTCCGGCGTGGTCGATGACATCGATGCGGCCGTCGAGCGCGTCATCATGAGGTGTCTCGACGAAAATCCTGAACAACGACCGCCATCGGCGCGCGACATTCTCAGTGCGCTTCCCGGTCGCAACGCGATCGACGCTGCTGTTGAGGATAACGAGACCCCTTCGCCGCAAATTGTCGCGGCCGCCGACGTCTCCGCGGCATTGTCAGGTCGTAGCGCAGTCACCTTGTTCGGCATTGTCGCTCTCGGTTTGGCGGTGATTCTGGCACTGACCCCACTGACGATGTTCTACGCCCAGGTGCCATTGGACAAATCACCGGACGTGCTCGCAGAAAAAGCCGAACGCCTGGCTGAGACGCTCGGCATGCACACGACCGATTTACGGCGCTACTCGTGGTTTGAGCGCGATGAGGACTTTCTGCGTTCGAAACTGATTGCCTGGCGAGATCTGCGGAACGTAACTCCGGGAGCGATGGAATACGTTTCCTACTGGGCATCCGGGAGCGTCATACCGCAGAACGTGACAGGACGCCTGCAATTCGAGCCGGCGGCCCTCGAGCGTCTGGATCGCGTGATTCTCGACTCAGCCGGTCGATTGAAATCATTTCGGTTCAGCGATGCCTCACCTCCCGACAGTTCCAGGGCGCCCCCGACAGCGGTGCTCACGGCGCTCGCGGGCCTTGATGCGCGGCATCCTTCGGCGGGCATCCTGCCCTCGAACCGAGGCGTGCAGGTCATCGACTTCGACGTCACGCGTTTGGGTCGTCCACGAGCCGAGCACACCTCGGCGCTGGCAGCCGAGTTAGGGCTGGCATCGCCGTGGGGGAGCGAGGCGCTCGTCTTCATCCTTGTCGCAACAATCATCATTGGAATCAGTGTCGTTCCGCGGAACGTGCGTCGCGGCCGGATCGATCGATCGGGCGGCTTGAAACTCGCCGTGGGCGTGACTGCGATCTGCGTCCTCTCCTGG
>QHVX01000091.1:14675-19995 GCA_003222375.1 Acidobacteriota bacterium | reverse complement strand
TGATGTCCTGGCTCTTCGGTTCGTATCCCGGGGCGGCGACGACGATGTTGTACAGGCCGGGCGTCAGGCCGGCCAGCGTGTACGAGCCGTCCGAACGCGAGTTGACCGTGTGGACGAATCCGGTCTGGGTCTCGACGGCGTTGATTTCGGCATTGGCCACCGCATTTCCCTGCGCGTTGGTGATTTTTCCGCGCAGCGTGGCGGTAGTCGCCGACTGCGCAAGCGCGCTTCCTGCCGTGAAGAGGGCGATGAGCAGAATCAGCCAGGTGCGTCTCAGTGTCATGACTTCGTTCCTCCTCGCAAAATTGTCGAACCGCACGACTCGCGGATCACGAGAGTCGTTTGCAGAACTTCGTGGCGTTGTTCTTCATCGCTGATCGCAAGATCGAAGGCCCGGCGTCCGAGCTCGGCGATCGGCACCTTGACGGTTGTCAGCGGCGGAGTGACATAGCGCGCGGTCGGGATGTCGTCGAATCCCGCCAGCGCGATGTCATGCGGCACGCGCACGCCGGAGTCGCGCAGCGCGATCATCACGCCGAATGCCATCGCGTCGTTGGCGGCAAAAACCGCGGTCGGCTTCTGCGTCATCGACAACATGCGAATGCCGGCGTCATAGCCCGCTTCTTCGCTGAAATTGCCGTCGAACTCGATCGCCTGAGGCGATGTGTCCCGATATCCGCGCAGTCGCTCCGCGGCGTCGGCGTTCTGGTCGGGACCTTTGATGAATGCGATGCGCGTGTGTCCGAGGGCACGCAAATGGCGAACCATCGCCTCGGCGCCGCCGTAGTTGTCGATGCTGATGTCGCGCGAGACGCCGGTGTTGTTCAGCAACACGATCGGAAATCCGGCCGGGAGATAGGCGCACAACGCCGAGGCTTCGCGATCCGGTGACATGACGATCAGGCTGTCGACGCGTCCGCGCACGGCGCGGAAGACCGCGATCATCTCCTGGCGATCGCTGTGAAAACCCGACACCAGCAAGTGATATCCACTCCTCCGCGCCTCAGCATCGATCCCGCGGATGACTTCCGAGAAAAATTCGCCGTGAAGATCGGGAAGGAGAAGACCGATCGTATGCGTGCGGCGGATGCTGAGACTTCGCGCGACTCCATGCGGCGTGAAGCGGAGGGCCTGACAGGTTTCGATCACGCGGCGCGACGTCGCTTCGCGCACCGGCCCCTTTCCGTTGAGAACGCGGGAGATGGTGGCCACCGAGACGCCGGCTTGGGCGGCGACATCTTTGATGGTGACCCGATCGTGCGAATCCGGCATGAATGTAACCGCTTACATTCGCGGCGCGTACGCTACTGCTCAACGCGCCGCAAAGTCAATCCGCCCGATTTTTTGACACGCCCCTCGCTCTTTACTCTCTGCGGATCGCCGGAACAGCGGTTGAGTATCGACCGCGCTCATGAGATTGGAGTTCATTCAGGAGACCATCGAAACAGACGACGTCCCGCGATTGCTGAAATGCCTGACCGGGTGGGAGGCGGTCGTGTTTGTAGTGGAGGATGAAGAACCTCGTCATCCTGAGCGCAGCGAAGGATCTTGAGTTATCACTGGAACAGGGATTGGACGCGCAAGCAGTTCCACGTCTACATCATGTCGAATCGCTCAATGACGCTGTACACAGGTGTCACGAATGATCTGGCGCGACGGGTCGCGCAGCACAAGCATGGTGCATGCGCCTTCACGAGTCGATACCACTTCGACCGACTCGTCTTCTATGAAACGTTCGACTCGATTCTTGACGCGATTGCGGCCGAAAAAGCGATTAAAGGAAAAACGCGCGCAAAGAAGATTGCTTTGATCAAGTCGCTCAATCCGACATGGCGCGACCTCTCGTCACCCTGAGCGGAGCGAAGGGTCTCTGATCGCGTAACTTGAGATCCTTCGCCGTCTTCGCGGCTCAGGATGACGTCGGCGGCTTTTTTTCTTCGGCCTGCACCGCGGCGATCGCGCCCTGGAATCCGATCTTCGAATGCGTCCCGTCGCAGAACGGCTTCGTCGTCGAGCCGCCGCAACGGCAGAGAACCGGTTTGACGATCGGGATTTCGTTGTCGTTGGCGTCGACGAGCCGGAACTCGCCTTCGATCTTATAGGGGCCGTTCTCTCGAACCTTGATTGTTACGCTCATCAGAAAATCGGATTGTTGGCAGTGTTGTTGATGTGCCACTGGTACGTGTAGCCGGGAAACTCGATCGGCACCACGTAGTTCAGTTCCACGGTGATCTCGTTGTTGCCGCGGCGAATCTTGACGTTGTCCTCGGTGATCGGCAGATTGTCTTCACGTGCTTTCGCGAGGATGTTGCCCATGATCACTTTGTCGTTGTGGGTCCCGGCCGATTTCGCCTCGTCGACCACGACCTGTCGTACTTCGGCGGCTTTGACCTTGACCGGGATCATTTTCCAGGCAATGAAAACGCCGAGGGCCAAAACGATCAGGCCGACGATGCACCCAAACTGACCTTCACCCTTCTCGCGCCGGCTGCGTCGCATAGTCATCCTCCGGAAAAAGTATAAGCGCAAACTACTGAATCGGCTTGAAGAGACGGTCGAGGTGGAGGTTGCGCGAGCCGTTGTTCCTCTGGCTGACGACTTCCGCGCTGGCCTGCGGCGGCATCGTTCCCGAACCGGAGGACCAAAGAACGAATCGCGCGCGGCCGATCACGAGATCGCGCGGGAGGACGCCCCATTGGCGGCTATCGAACGAATTCGCGCGGTTATCGCCGAGGACGAAGAAGCATCCCGGCGGGATGATCTGCGACGCGATCGTTCCGGTCGTCGCCGGTGCGATGACGTAAGGCTCTGCGGCTGTGTGTCCGGCGATGAACAACCGGCCGTCGTGCGTTTCTACGAGATCACCGGGCAGAGCGACGATGCGCTTTACCAGCAAATCGCCGGCGCTCGCGGGCGAGTGAAAAACGACGACGTCTCCACGCTGCGGACTCCCGCCGTGGTATGGCGTCACGATGATGTGATCGCCGACCTGCAGCGTCGGTGACATCGAAGCCGTCGGGATCGAGTAGATGCGGATCGCTGTGCGGACGCCGAGTGCGAGAGCGAGGGCCACCAGGATCGGTTGCGCGACGGTGCGAGCGGTCCTCATTGGCTTGTAGAACTTGGGCGGGCGGCCGGGCATTTCGTCACGCGCGTGTGGCGCTCAACGTTTTGGGGGAAGTGGTGGCGTCGCGATCGACGCCGCCGAGCACAACAAAAACCGGCAACTTCTGTTGCAGGCCCTTCAGCGCGAACTCGCCGAGCGGCTCAGTGTTGAAACTGCCGACCACGCGCTCCAGCGTGTTCTGCGAGATGACGACCTGTCCCGGCTTGGCGACGCCGCTCTCGAGGCGCGACGCAATGTTGACCGAGCTGCCCAGGACCGTGTAGTCGACGCGTTTCTCCGTGCCGACGTTGCCGACAACGGCCGGGCCGCTGTTGATCCCAACGCGAACCTTCACGACCGGCAGTCCGATTTTCTCGCGCTCGTCGTTCCATTCGCCGATGAGCCGTTGCAGCATGATGCCCGCCAGTACGGCGCGATCGGCGTGATCATCCTGCTGGATCGGTGCGCCGAAGAAGGCCATCACGGCGTCGCCGATGAATTTGTCGAGCGTGCCGCCATACGCGAAGATCGATTCCACCGCGCAACTGAAAAAGTCCGTCGTGAATCCGGAGATGTCGGCGAACAGAATCGAGACTTCGGCGCTGCGGATCTCGCGTTCGTCGGTCGTCGCCCCTCGAATCGAACCCTTGACGATCTCGTCGACGACCGCCGGGGAGTGATAGCGCTCCATTCGCGCGCGAATCTTCCTCTCCAATTCGATCTTCTCGGAGAGTTGCGCCCGCTCGATGGCGACGGCCGCGAAATTCGCGAGAGCGGTCAGCAGATCGAGGTCCTCTTCCGTGAAACGGCCAATGTGGATCCCGGAGTCGACCTGCACAGCGCCGATGACCCGATTGCGATGCCAGAGCGGGACGCACATCGCCGATCGGATTCCGTGGATGGCGATCGATT
Source organism: Acidobacteriota bacterium (assembly GCA_003222375.1). GTDB lineage: Bacteria > Acidobacteriota > Thermoanaerobaculia > Gp7-AA8 > Gp7-AA8 > Gp7-AA10. The sequence continues at coordinate 15,977 of QHVX01000091.1, read as the reverse complement.
TTCCGCCTAACAAACGCGCGTCTTCGAGGGCGTTGGAGGTCATCATCGCGATCTGTTTTTCGGCGACCATCTTCAGGATCGTCCGCGAGATCGGAATGTCGTGCGCGTCCGAGCCATCCATGAACTTGGTCAGCTTCGGAATGGGATTGCCTTCCTCATCGAAGAGAATGAGCAGCCCGCGCTCCACCGGCAGGTACTTGAAAATCATGTCCATGACGGTGGTCAGCAGCGTGTTGAGCTCGTCGGTCTGCAGCAGCGCTTTCGCCACCTGGACGAGCACCTGGAAAATCTTCTCGCGCGAGACCGCGACCGGCTTCAGTCCGGGCTCGGACGGGATCCGCGGAACGGGTTTCTGCGCTTCGGCGAGATCGAGCCCGAATTCGGAGTTGAAGTCGGAAATGCGGCGGATGACCGTGCCCGACGGGTTATCGAACATCGATTCGTTGCTGAAATTGACCGACGGCTGCGGCGTCAGCTCGAGCTGAACGGAGCCGATCGAGATTTTGTCGCCGGAATTGACCTTCGACTCGGTGACGAGGTTGCCGTTCACCTTGACGCCATTTGTCGACTTCAGGTCAACGATCCAAAAGCCGTCGCTCCGGCCCTCAAAACGGGCGTGTTTTCGGGAAACAGACGGGTGATTCAGTACGAGGTCGTTCCCCTCGGTCCGCCCAATCGACATGTCTCCCTTGAGGTCGGCCACCCGCTGTACGCCGAGGTCGACGTAATGGATCTGCAGTGCCTCCATTTGTGAGGAATCGATTATAGCGGCTGCCGCAGACTCAGTGCGGGACGCTGCGCCGGCGGTCGGAGTGCGCGAGAACGAACGTCAGCGGAGTGTCGACGCCGCCGCTCTGGACCACGACGGGGGTGGCCGAGGCCAGTGTTGAAGCTCCGTCGAAAAACGCCGGCCGGTATCGTTGTAAAGGATCAGTGGCCAGCAACTTATAAGTGTTCGGCGTCAGCACCATGTCGAAGACGCCGTCGACCGTGGTCGTCGATGCGACGCGATTGCCGGAAGCATCCAGTGCTCCGATTTGAGCTCCGGAAATAGCTCGAAACATCGAGTCCACAACCGTTCCCGTGATTCGGACTCCATGCGACATTGCGAAGTCCATCTGCCGGGCGGAATTTGCGTCGACTTGATAGAGGCGCGAACTTTCATAATTCGGCGCTGCGCCGGCGTAGGCAGTCGCGTAGCGCAGCAATGCATCGAATGCTGCGAACCTATAAGCACCGGGTGGTAATACCAGGGCGTAGTTTCCAGATACGTCGGAGCTCACCATCGTCATGAGGTTGCCC
>QHVX01000091.1:3188-14624 GCA_003222375.1 Acidobacteriota bacterium | reverse complement strand
AATGAGCGTAAAGTCGACGGCCGGAATGATTTGCCCGGTGGTGATAACGACCACGCTGGACGCGCGGAACAAATTACGTCCCGGGTAAAACTGGGTCGCATACCTTGTCGCATTGTCGTATGCGCCGATGCGAAACGCTCCCGGCGGAAGGGCGAGGGCATAGGTTCCGTTCCTGTCCGTCTGCACTGAAGTTCGTTGGGAGCCGTCGCCGTTGTAGGCGGCAACTGTGATGGCTGTTAGAGGGCCGTCCGACGCCTCCTGCACGCGTCCCTTGACCGTGCCTGCGCGATGCAGCGAAATGCTGAGATTCTCGCGGACTTGCGCCGGGCCGACGGATACGGACCTCTCAGCCGCGAAGGAATTCACGTCATCGACGAAACCGGCGGCGTAAGTGCCGGACGGATCGGCGGCGATGAGCTTGTACGATCCGGCCGCGACATTGATCGTGAAATTTCCCGCCGCATCGGATTCCACTGTCGCCGCAATCGATGTGCCGTCAGACGAATACGCGGTGACTGTCAGACCAGGCAGGACGACGTGCGTGTCGGCGTCGACAACCGTGCCCGTGAAATGGCCCGCGAAATCGAGAAAAAAATCGACGCCTGCTGTGACTCGGGTGACCGTGACCGTGACCACCGCCGCCGCGGCGAACGCCGGTTGATTCAGGAAAAAACGCGGCGCGAACGCGCCCTGCTCGTCATACGCCGCGAGCTTGTAAGCGCCCGGCGGCAGGACCAATGCGTATGTTCCGCGCGAATCTGTCTGCGCAAAGCCGCGCCGCGTCCCGCTGCCGGCGTTGTAGGCAGCGACGGTCATTCCGTTCAGCGGCCTGCCTATCCCGGCGCTGAAGACTGTGCCGGCGACGCTGCCCGACCGCCGCAGCGCAAAGTTGACGCCCGACACAGCATCGACGACGCTGATGACCGACGATGTTTCGAACGAGTCAGCATCATTGCCAAAAGTCGTGGCGTAGGTACCGGTCGGGTCGTAGGCCAGGATTCGATAGTCGCCTGAGGGAAGTCCCAGAACATATCGCCCCTGGGAGTCTGTGGTCGCTGTGCCCTGCAAAGTTCCGGTCGCGGTGTACGCGGCAACATTCTTGGACGCAAGGGGAGCCTTCGCATCGGCATCACTTACTGTTCCGCTGACCGTTGCCGCAAGCGCTGCATCGACGGCGAAAAGGCCGACACTGACGAGAAAAATCGCCAGCCAGCGATAGCGCGAGCGTTCGGTTTTGGCCAAGAGGACCATCAGACGCAAAACTACTGTAGGATTTTTGCATTAAATGGAAAGTAAAAACTCGGTCACATTGATTCCAGCGGCCGAATCGGCAAGATGAAAATCCTTTCGCGCCTTCAGGTTGGGACGAAGTTGGCCCTGGTGATGACGTTCATCCTGGCCCTCGTCTGCCTTGGGATTTATCTTTATTTTCCGCCGCGGCTGGAGAATCAGGCCATCGATGCCCTGACGCAGCGGGCTTCTGCAGTAGCCGACGTAGCCGACGTCACCGCGTTCGGCATCGCGCCTGGGCTTCAGAACCGTAACCCGGTGGCGGTGGCGGCGGCAGTCACCGCTCTTCGCCGCAATCCCGATCTGGTTTTCTTTGTGGTCCGAGATCATTCCGGCCAGGTATTCACGTCATTCAACGAAATGGTGGCAACCAGCGCCGGATCATTTTTCGTGACGCCTCAAAACAGAAGCTCGCACCAGCCGGTGATCACGGGGATGACCGCCGGCGAGCAAAGCGAAACCACCGGGGCATTCTCCGGCGATCGCTCGATGTACCAAACGACAACGCCGGTTCGCTATCGCGGCAGAGACATCGGCCGCCTCCTCATCGGATTTTCATTCGAGCGCGTTCTGGCACAGACATCCCGCAGCAGAGCGACGGTCGCTCTGGTAACGCTCCTCGCCTTCGCGGTTGGCGTGATGGCAGTCTTCGCGCTGAGCACTCTGATCACCGGGCCGCTCCACCGCATCGTCAAAATCGCGGAGAGAATCGCCGCCGGCGAGGTGCACAGCCGTGCGGAAGTTCAAGGCACCGACGAAGTCGGGAAGCTGGCTCGCAGTTTCAATTTGATGCTCGATCATCTGAGCTCCGCCCGTGAAGAGTTGGAGACGCTGAATCAAACGCTCGAGCAACGGGTCGAAGAACGCGCGCGTGAATTGATGGAAGAGACCACCGGTCGGAGGCGTGCCGAGGAAAAGTACCGGCTCCTGTTTGACCGGAATCTCGCCGGCGTCTACATCGCCTCAGTCGACGGGAAAATCATCAGCTGCAATGACGCATGCGCGCGCCTGTTTCGCTTCGAGTTCGCGGAGGATTTCCTGGCCGCCGATGGCGCGATCCGATACATGAACGCCGACCACCGCGAAGACGTCGTGCGGCGCCTCTTTGCAAACGGTGCTGTGTTCAACGAATAAGTCGAGCTTCGCGACCGCAGCGGGGGAGCGGTGTGGGCGCTCGAAAACGTCCGGCTCATTCCTGGCGATGGCGGAGACGAGCCAACGCTGGAGGGCATTCTTCTCGATATCAACGATCGCAAGCGCATCGAAGGCGATATCGCTTTCCGCGCCTATCACGACGAGCTGACTTCTCTGCCCAACCGCGCGCTGTTGCTCGATCGCGTCGGCGTCGCCATGGCGAATGTGCAGAGAAAGAAGCAGCGGCTGGCGGTCATGTTTCTCGACCTCGACGCATTGAAAGTCGTGAACGACACTCTGGGCCATGGCGTCGGCGACTCGCTCCTCAAAATGGTCGCGGGCCGGCTTTCGGAGGCCCTGCGTCGGGGCGACACCGTCGCCCGCGTCGGCGGCGACGAGTTTGTCATTCTTCTTCCGGAGATTTCTCGCGAAGCCGACGCGCAACGCGCTGCGCAAAAAATCCTCAGAACGATCGCCAAACCCTACGTGCTGGAGTCCGACGAGCTGCACATCACGGCGAGCGTCGGTGTGGCGATCGGACCCCGGGATGGCGCGACGCCCGAGAGTCTGATTCGAAATGCGGACGGCGCGATGTATCGCGCCAAGCAGTCAGGTGGAAACCGTTTCGAGCTCTACAGTCACGTCGGTCCGGGAATCATCGGACGCACCGCGCAAGAGGCCGAGCTGCGGCAGGCGATCGATCGCGACGAATTCCTCCTCTATTTCCAGCCCCAGGTCACGATCGATTCTCGTGAGGTGGTGGGCGTCGAAGCACTGGTGCGCTGGAATCACCCTGAACGCGGGATGATCGAGCCGGCCGGTTTCATCCCCGTCGCCGAGCAGACCGGCCTCATTACGGTCCTGGGCGAGATCGTGCTCCGCAAGGCGTGCCAGCAAGGCGTCGAATGGCAGCGCAGCGGTTGCCTGGTTCCGCGAATTGCCGTCAACGTCTCGCCGCGACAACTGTATCAACGCGATTTCGTCGGAATGGTGACGCGCATCCTCAACATGACCGGTTTCGATCCCCATCTTCTCGAGCTCGAGCTCACGGAAAGCATGGCGATGCAGAAGAGCGATCGCAGCCGCGCGATCCTCAAAAATCTGCGAGGGATGGGAATCGCGATCGCTGTCGACGACTTCGGCACAGGCCAATCGTCGCTCTCGTATGTCAAACAGTTCGCGGTCGATACCGTGAAGATCGACAGGAGCTTCGTGATCGACGTGGTGCGGAAAAAGAGCGATCAGTCGATCGTCTCGGCGGTCTTGCTGGTCGCGAATCAATTGAAACTGCGCACGATTGCGGAAGGCGTCGAGACGGACGCTCAATGCGAATTTCTGCAGGAGCGCGGATGCCGTGAGATTCAGGGCTATTTGATCAGCCGTCCGCTTCCGGCTGACCGGCTGCGGCGCACGTTTTTGCGGTCAGCAACCGCGAGAGCAGCGGTTTAGAGCGCCGAATGCGTGGCAAGCTGTTCGGCCACCAGTGAACGGGCCGTCGGATCTTGCGTCACGCTCCAATTCAACGCGGCCGTCGACATCGTAGCATCGCTCTCCTGATTGAAGAAGACGATCGCGCGAACCCCGCGGCGGTAGGTATGATCGATGTGGTAGAACGCCTGCCGATACCACTCGTAGGCGTTGCCACCCTTCGTCAGCGTCCCAAATTCGCAGATCATGATCGGCTTCTCCAGCTTCAGAAGTGCCGGATAGGCCTTCTCCAGAATTTGATGGAAGCTCCACCATCGCGACCACGACGCGACATTGCCGTAGTTCAAAACGCCGACGCCGATCCAATCGACGAACTCGCGTCCCGGGTAGTAGTACTCGAACCACGGCATCGAGATATGCGGTGACCACACCCACAAGACGTTGTCGGCTCCCATCTTTTGAAAAATCAGATGCACATGCCGCCAGGCCGCGATGAAGTCTTCCGGGCGGTTGCCGTTCTGCGGACCCCACGGATAGCGGTACGGGTCGTTCATTTCATGTGCGAAGCGGAGGAATATCGGCTTGTGATATCCGGCCGCGCCTTTGGCCCACGGGACGATGTAGAAATCGTATTCGCCACGCGCGATCGCAGCCAGGCTTCCGTATTCACGCTCCGCTTCGGGGTACAAATTTTTGCGGATGCCCTCATCAAAGTCGACGACCCACGGCTCCCAGGTGATCATCGGCACTGAGCCCATGCGATCGATCGTCTCGACCATACGCGTCGGGAACTGTTCGTTGGGCTTGTCACCCCAGGCGACGTAGAAAGAAATGATCGGAAACTTGTACTGCATCTGGGCCTCGAACTTTTCGAGACCCGCGAACGTGTTCGGGAAGCCGCCGTCGTAGGCACCGAAGAGCATGTGCGACGGATTTCGAAGTGCGTCCAATGAAGATAGCGTCGGACGCATCGGCGTGAGGTATTCGCTGCGCGAAGTGTGTCGAACGCTGCGCAGCGCGTTTCCCTCGGCGTCCGAAAACGATTGCGCCATCCGCAGCGTGCGGCTGCTGACCGCGTCATAGATCGATTGAAAGCCCTCCCCCAATCCCAGCTGGAAGAGAACGCCGATCGCGATCAGCCATCCGAGCGCGAAAAACGCGATCTGATATCGCTTGCGCGCTCTCATGTCTCCTCTCGCTCGCGATCGATCCACGCGGCGTATAGCCGGCCGCTCATCAGAATGGCGTTCATGATCATGAAGAACAGCATGCCGAAAGTCACTTCGGTAGTGATTCTGACTTCAGATTCCGGCAGAAGATAGAGTTCCCGCCACACGGTCCACATCACCGTCATCGCGGAAGCTAGAACGGTGATGACCGGAACGCGTGCCAGCCGCCAAAAACGATCACGCCTCCTCTCCTTCGCTGTCGGAATGTAAGGAACAGCGATTCCAAGAACCGAAAGGAAGAGTCCTTTCAAGTACACACTCCACGATCCGACTTTGAGGAGTGTTCCTCTCCAGTGAAGTCCTCGCTCTCGCACGGGATCGCAAAGCCACCGTTGCGCAAATCGGTAGATGAAAATTCCCAGGATGCCGACCGGTAATGCGTGGCGGATGTATTCCGACAGTAAAAACGCAGCCGGTTGCCGGCCGGTCCAGAGATAGATGAGTGGAATCGCGATGTAGATGAACGTCGACAGACCGACGACGTAGTAGCTGCCGATCATGAAATACGCGATGCGTTGATGCATCGACAAACGTGGGAACGCGCGCGGATATTCGTGAAAGAGAACCTCATGGACACCCCGTGACCATTTCAGTTGCTGTTTGAGAAATGACCCGAGATCGGCGGGAACCAATCCTCGTGAGACAACTTCCGGCACGTAGACCGATCGCCATCCGGCAGCATGAAGGCGGATCGAAGTCATAAGATCTTCGGCGAGACCGAGCCCGTGACCGCCGACCGAGTCCAGAGCCGTTCGGCGGAAGGTGCAATTGGCTCCGATGGCCACCGACGTGCCGGTGCCGTTCATGCCCTGCATGATCGGACCATAAAACGAGAACGTCTGCTCGGCAGCGGCGCGTGCAACAAAGGATTCGTTGGCGTTGTGATAAGCCTGCGAGACCTGGACGAATCCCACGCCCGGATCGCGGAAGTAGCCGAGGACGCGATGAAGAAATTGCCGAAACGGGATGTGATCGGGATCGAGGACAAGAATGAATTCCTCGTCCGTCCGCTTCAGGGCTTCGTTGATCTTCCCCGCCTTTGCGCCCGGGAATCCGATCAGCTCCATGTGGACAGCACCCATCTGCCGCGCGAGCTCGCCGAAGCGGGGATCGCGGGTGTCGTCGAGCAGATAGGTCGTGTGTGGGTAAAGGATCTCGCGCGCCGCGGCCAGCGTACGCACGAACATTTCGTACGGCTCGCCCGGCGATGCGGTAGTGAAAATCGCGACGCTCAAGCCATCGCGTGCAGCCTGGACATCCGGTTGCTCGAGATGAAACGCGTTGTACCAACCGACGATCATCCGAAAGATCCCGTACCACGTCGCGAGCGAAAGGAGAACAAACAGGACGGGATGGTTCACGTGTGCCAGCCGAAACCACCACACGCCGAAGTACACGACGCTCCACAAACCGAGAAAGAGAAGAATGCCGAGCAGCCAGCGCTCCCACAAATGAATGGGAGCGGCTCGCCGGTGCCGGAAGACTTCAGCGGTGTCGGACCAGGCTTGCTCTGACTGCATTCGCTGCGTAAAAGGACGTGACGGCGCGCTCGATGCCGCATTCCACTCGAAAACCCGCTGCGATCGGCGACGAAATCGCGGCCGACAATCGGTATGGATGGAAGACGCGATGGAAATCGAAGTCGAATATCGGTGAAGGAAGAGGAGATCTGCCGCTCGCCGGGCCGAATCCGCGGGCTTGGTCGCGCGCGAAGCCCCGCTCGGCCTGCGCCTTCAACTCCGCGTTTGCGCCAATCGTCCGCGCGATGCTGACAATCGCACGAACCTCGCGAAAGTCTTGCGGTGTCCAGTAACCGCGATAGCTTCCGCGATAGCTGTACGCAAAGTCGCCTCCCGCAATGCGTGAAGACGAAATCGCGTCGAGCTCGAAGCGCGTTTCGCGTGTATCGCGCGCCGCGGCTGACGCGCCGAACCAGAGCGTCGTCTGACGGCCTTTCACGACTGGCCACAGCGCATAGCCCTGCGCGTAATGGCCGCGATTGTGGTCGTAATAGGTCTGGTGGCCGATTTCAACTCCCGCTAGCCAACTCTTGGCAGCATACCGGGTCCACGAACCGGCGAAGCGCGTGACATTCGGATGCGTGGTCATGGACGAAGCGTTCGTGAGAAGTTCGCGATGATCGATCGTTGCCGTCATCGAAGAATTCGGCGTTAGGTGATGCGCGACGGAAATGCCGCCGATCGGCCGCGTGACTCCGTCCGGGAAGCGCAAAGCTCCTGCGGTCGAAGTGATCGTCAATTTTTGCCACGGCAGAACGATTTCATTCGAGATCGTGACGAACGGTTCCGTGCGCGCGATTTTTCGATCTGGATCCGTCAAGCGATAACCGCCGCCTGAGACGTCCCATCGCGTCAGCGGATCCGAGAATGACGAAACGGTCACAGTCATTCGCGCGGCGCGATACGGTTGATCGTCCCGAACACCATCGAGCATCGCACGGATGTCGCCGTGCGTTGCGCTTTTGATTTCCGCGAGAGCCTGCCTCGGAAACCGGCGGTCGGGGTGCGCGGCTGCAATTGCCGTGAACTCGCGTTCGGCCGTTCGGAAGTCGCCTTGCCAATATGCCGCTGTCGCTGCGCCCTCGGCCGCGTCCACGTCGCCACGGTTTCTATGCAGCAACTCTTCGAAGAGTCGTCGAGCCTCGGCGTAATGACCCTGCCAGAGAACGACCTGCGCCAGGCCGAGCTTCGCGTCGTGAGATTCGGGCGTTTGACCCAGGATTTGTCGATAGAGCCTTTCGGCAACTGCAAATTGTTTTTTCCAGGCGAGCTGTTGCGCCCGATGGAGGGCGTCAGTTGGTGTCTGCGCAACCGCGACGGAATAGAACGCGAGAGCCGGAACTATCGCCCACCAACCCTGCGCGCGTGTCCCGTCCATATACCCGTTATAATCGAGCACCGTTTCAGCGCGCTATAGCCGTGGCTGGCGAGTCGCCGGCTGGTCCGACAATGACCGAAAGTCCTGCAGCAACTCAGGTTTCTACTCGGCGCTTCATCGTTCAGGCGGTCCTCAAGACCGACGTGGGCAAGGTGCGGTCGGAAAATCAGGACTTCGGCACTCTGACCACGCCGAAAGAGGAGGCGGTCAGCCGCCCGGGCGGTCGATTGCTGATCGTCGCAGACGGAATGGGCGGTCATCGTGGCGGTGCAACCGCGAGCCGCATGGCCGGCGAAACCGTCAAAGCGCAATACCTCGGCGCCAAGAACAAAGATGTACCGACCGCGCTTCGCGACGCGCTGGCATTGGCCGAATTTTCGCTGAGGCGCAAACGAATCCCGACCTCCGCGGAATGGGGACGACTGCGTCGGCCCTCGTCATTGTAGGGACGCAGGGTTGGTTCGCGCACGTCGGTGACTCGCGCATCTACATGGTCCGCGGCGACGCCGTGAAACAGTTGACCGAGGATCATTCGCTGGTCGCGACGATGGTGCGCGAAGGGCTGCTGACGGCGCAGGAGGCGGAGACCCATCCCCGCCGAAATGTCTTGCAGCGCTCCATCGGCGTCGGCGAAGACGTGGAAATCGACATTCGAGGCCCGATTGAGCTGCAGGAGAACGATACTTTTGTTCTGTGCAGCGATGGACTCCACGGCCTCGTCAAAGAGAACGAGATCAAGGAAGTCGCGAAGCGTCCGATCCAGCAGGCCGCCAACGAGTTCGTAGCGCTGGCGCTCGAACGCGGAGCGCCCGACAATGTCACTGTCATCGTCGCCCGGGTCGTCCGGGCGGAGCAGATCGGCGAGGACACGCTGACCGACGAAGGCGAGCGGGCGCTTTTCGACGACACGGTAAAGGATCACGAAGTCGCGTCTCTGCGTCAAAATCATTAGTGCCCTTACACTTAGCCAAGATGGCTTCCCACTCCCGGCGCTTCCTTCTGCTCGTCGTGATTGCCGCTATCGCCTGCCGGCGGGACGTGTCGCGGCTCGATGACGTGCAGAAGATGGCGTACGCGGTGAAGCCGGCGGTCGTGCGTATCAGCGCCTACGCCACTGCGCAATTTCACTATCCGACGAGCGCGCTCGATGCCATTGCCCAGGACGTCGGACTTGCGCGCCGCGACGGAGCGGGTGCCGGGATGGTGGAAACCGGCGCGGGTGGATCGGGCAGCGGATTCATCATTCATCCCGACGGATGGATTCTGACGAGCGGTCACGTGATCGCGAGAACGCGCGATACCGATGCGCTGCAGAAAGAGCTGCTGCGCAATGGCGCGATCTCCGCGCTGCTGAAACATTTTCCAGTCGATGACTTACGCCGTCTGTATCGCGGTGATGCGCTCGAGCGGCACATCACGACTCTGGCATCTCGAGGAAGTGTCGATCACATCGCGATCGTCAACGACATCGAGCTGTCGAACGGCGAGAAGATGCCGTTCAAGGTCGAGCGTTACTCGCCGGCGCTCAGCGAGCGCGGAGCCGATCTCGCGCTGCTGCGCGTGACGCGCAAAAATCTTCCGGCGCTGCAGCTCGGCGATTCCGACAACGTCCGCGTCGGCGACTCGGTGTGGTCGATCGGCTATCCCGAAGTCGCGAGCAGCACGGACGATGTCATCGGCGGCTGGCTCTCGCGCGAAAGCGATCTCGAAGCGACGCTTTCGAACGGAACGATCACTGCGATCAAGCACGACATCACCAACACGCAGGTCTTTCAATCGAACGTCGGAATTTATCGCGGCAACTCCGGCGGTCCGGCCGTCAATCGAGAAGCCGACGTCATCGGCATCTCGACGTGGGGGCACACGGACGCAGAGCAGATCAAGTTCCTCGTGCCGATCAACGTCGCGAAGACGTTCCTCAGCGAAGCGCGGGTGGCCCACAACGTCGACGGCGAATTCAATCGGCACTGGCAGACGGCGCTGAACGCCGCCGCCGCCGGCAACTGGACCCTGGCCAAGGCCGAGCTGCCACCGGCCGGCGCACTTTTTCCGAGCTCCCCGGATCTGATCCGCTTCCGCCACGACACCGATCGCGCGCTGCAGTCGATGCCGATCTGGCGGCGTCACCCGGTGGCGGCAGGGGCGATCGGTATCGCCGCGTTGGGCGCGATCGTGGCGCTCATCGTTCCGTTCACGACGCGACGGCAGCGCGTGCCGAAGGATTTACTGACTGCAAAAACTGTCGAGACGATGATCGCGCCGGTCGAACGCGAGCACGATTCCGGCGAGCGCCGCGCGTCGCTTCCGCTCGGGCGCTTCACGATCCTCAACGGCTCCCGAGCCGGCGAACGCCTCGGCCTCGGCGGTTCCGGAATCCGGATCGGGCGGGAATCAACAATCTGTGAGATCGTATTGGAAAACCCAAAGGTCTCCCGATTACATGCGGAGGTAGTTTCAATCGACGGCAAGGTTTTGCTCATCGACCGAAACTCCTCCAACGGAACGTACGTGAACGATCAAAAGATCGACAAACGGTTTCTAAAAGACGGGGACATTATTTACTTCGGCGGACGGAACGCGATCGCGGTCGCGTATCACACGTAAAGGGCTGAGTCGGTGGCTGACAAACGCTGCGAAAACGGGCATTTCATCGACGAGTCGTGGGACCTGTGTCCGTATTGTCCGGCCGAGGATGCGGAGGCGGACAAGATTCCGATTATTCGCCCCAGCCGGGCCGTGGCGTCCGAATCGCGCACGGCCGCACCGGCTCCCACCGCCCCCCGCCCGGCTGTTGCCGCCCCCCCGCCGACCGTGCGACGCGAGACGGCGCCGGTGCAGCCACCTCCGATGGAGCGCACGGTGGCCGCTCAGAAGATCACGGCCGAATCGCCTGCCAACAAACGCTACGTCGTCGGCTGGCTCGTCGGACTCTCGGGCTCGACCCGCGGTCAGTCGTTTGAAGTCCGCGTCGGCCGCAACGTCCTCGGCCGCGATCGTCGATCGGACGTCGTGGTCTCCGACGATCAGGCATCCGCGCATCACGCCGATCTGGTTTTCCGCCCCGAAGAAAAGCGTTTCATTCTGATGGACCACAACTCGACGAATGGCACGTACGTGAATGAAGTCGAGATCGAGCCGCGACGCGATCTGGTGGCGAAGGACGTCATTCGCATCGGATCGCAGCGATTCCTGTTCATGCCTCTCTGCGACGAGAACTTCTATTGGGATGGTGAGGGCGCGCTCAAATGATCGGCATCGTGATCGGCAACTACCGCATCGAGCGCGAAATCGGCGAGGGCGGCATGAGCCATGTCTACGTTGGCAGCACCGTCGCGCGCAATGCAGTGCTGCCCGAAAACTACACCGTCGTGCTGAAGGTCATGTCGGACGAACTTGCGGGCGAGGTCACGGCGCGGAAGCGGTTCGTCAAAGAAGCGCAGATCCTCGAAAAACTCCG
>QHVX01000091.1:0-3171 GCA_003222375.1 Acidobacteriota bacterium | reverse complement strand
GTTCTACGAATTCATCAACACACAGGACAACGCCGTCCTCGTGATGGAGTTCGTTGAGGGCACCCCGGTCGACATCCTCCTTTCAGAAAAAGGAGCGATGACGGTTCCGGACGCGATCAGCACCGCGCAGTGCATGCTGGAAGCGCTGGTGTATGCGCATGGCAAAGGCATCGTGCACCGCGACATCAAGCCCGCAAATCTCATCCGCGAAAACTCGGGCAGCGTCAAGGTCACCGACTTCGGCATCGCGAAAATCAAAGAAGGTGGTGCGGGCCCCGGACAAACCGTGCTGACCAAGTCCGGCTTCCTCCTCGGCACGCCGCATTACATGTCACCGGAACAGATCCGCGAGCCGAAGGACGCCGGCGCGAAGAGCGATGTCTACTCTGCGGGAGTGGTGCTCTACGAGATGCTGACGGGCGCGCTGCCGTTCAACAGCCGCTCGCTGCCGAAACTCATCGACGCGATTTATCGCGGCGAGAAGCAGGCCCCCAGCACGCTGCGGCCCGAAGTCGACAAAGAGCTCGAAGCGATTGTTCTCAAAGCGATGCATCCGCGCCTGGAGGGACGTTACGAAGGCGCGCGCGAATTCTTCGAGGCGCTCGAGGAATACAACCTCCGGCCCATGAACACGCCGACGATGCGGCCGCAGCCTGCCCCGGCAGCCGGACAACCACCGACGCCGCAGCTCACGCTGGTCAACGTAAAACCCGAGATCAATGAGAAACACACGCTCAAAGGCGACAGCGTGATGGTCGGGCGCGATCGAAGCTGTGCCATCGTGCTGGCGCATCCGGCGGTCTCGCGACGCCACGCGCGCATCACGCTCAGCGGAACGTCGTACGTGCTGGAAGACTTGAAGTCGGCCAACGGAACCTACGTCAACAACACGCGCGTCGAACGCGCCAAGCTCAAGCCGGGGGATGTTGTGCGCTTCGGCGCCGATCCCGCCTGCAGTTACGTCGTTCGAGATCGATAGACCGGAGTGGACCATGCCCGAAATCACATGTCTGAGATGCAAGCAGCCGATCGATAGTCAGGTCGAACAATGTCCGCATTGCGCCGAACGCGTCACGAATTTTCAGCGGACATATTCGGCGCGCTTGATCGATGGCAAGTACCAGATCCTCGATCGCCTCGGCGTCGGCGGCATGGGCGAGATCTTCAAGGTCCGTCACATCCATCTGAACGAGCTCCGCGTCATCAAGATCATGCGCCCCAACGTCGCGGCCGACGATCAGGGCATGCAGCGCTTCCTCCAGGAAGCGCGCACGTCGACCATGATCAAAGACAAGAATCTCGCGATGCTTTACGACTTCGCGCAGCTCGACGACGGCTCCTACTACATGGTCTGGGAGTTCATCGACGGCACGAACATTCAGAAATGGATCTTCCAGAACGGGCCGATGCCGCCGCGTCTGACCGTCGAGATTTCCGTCCAGGCGCTCCACGGCCTCGAACATCTCCACTCCATGGGTCTGATCCACCGCGACATCTCGCCGGAAAACATCATGTTGTCGCAGGACCATCACGGAAAGCTGCTGGTCAAGGTCATCGACTTCGGCATCGCGAAGTCACTCGCGGAAGGCGAGTCTGGCCAGGGCCTCACGCAGACCGGCATGTTCCTCGGCAAACTGAAATACGCATCGCCCGAGCAGGCCGGCTATCTCAAGGAAGGCGAACATCTCGATCCACGCAGCGATCTCTATTCGTTCGGGATCGTGATGTACGAGATGCTCGCCGGCCGCGCGCCGTTCCAGGCGACCAATCCGCACGGCTACATCCTCAAACACGTCACGGAAAAGCCGCAGCCGATCGCGCAGCTCAACCCCGACGTCAAGATTCCGGCGCAGCTCGAAGACATCGTGATGCGATCGCTCGAGAAGGGCCGCGATCAACGCTTCGCGACCGCCGCCGAGTTCGCGACCGCGCTGGAGGCGGTCCGCAACACGATTCCACCGGACCAGAAATACGGACTCGGCGAGCGCATGGTCACGCTGTCGGGCGCCAAGACGATCAGCGATCTGCCGAAATACAAAACCGGACAGGCCGCGACGATGGGCAGCGCTCCGACGCAGATGACGACCGGCGCGAGCGGCACCGCGTCCGCGAAAACGCAGGCCGATCAGGCGACGGTCATCGAGCGCACGGGAGCGCCGCAGCGTCCGACGGTCGGCAGCGAGCCGACGATCCAGGAGCGGATCGGGACGCAATCGGCGCCGACGGCTGTCGAATCGAAGTGGGCCGGCGAAGCGCAACCGACGGTCCTCGAGCGACAGATCACGAAGAAGAAGCCCAACGTCATGGTGATGTCGGGGATCGCCGCCACGGTCGTCATCGGGATCATCGTGGCTGCTGTGGTGTTGCGACAACCGGGAAAGAAGGAGGGCGGTGGAGTGAATCCTCCTCCGCCACCGACGTCGAGCTCGGTCGTCGATGTCGGCCCCCCCGGCACGCTGCTGCTCTCGGCTTCTCCGTGGGGCAACATCGAAAAAATCATCAACGCCAAAAACCACGCCGAGGTCAATCTCGATGATGAGAAGCGTTCGACGCCCACGGGCATCGAGCTCAATCCCGGCCGATATCTCGTCACGGTGCAAGGTCCCAGCGAATCGAGAACGCTCGATGTACAGATCCCGCCAGGGAAAAAAATCAAAGAGCGAATTGATTTCGGCGGCCTCAATCTCGACGAACTGCAAAAGGAAGTCACGAGCACGAAATGAAGCGTCACGCTTTTCTCGCCATTGTTCTCCTCGCGATCGCCACCACCGCGCTGGCATCGTGGTACGACGATTACAACGAAGGTGTGAAGGCGGTCGCAACCGGACGCTGGCAAGTTGTCATTCAGAAGATGACGGCAGCAATCGCCGGCAACTCCAAAGAGAATGACAACGCAAGAACATACGGTAATATCTTCATCAATTATCATCCATATTATTACCGAGGGTTGGCGTATCTCCGGACGGGGAGGTACGAACAGGCCATCAGCGACTTCGAGAAGACCAGCGGACCCGGCGAGATCGATCGCGGCTCGATCGAGAACCTGATACAGGAAGCGAAGATGAAGCAGGCGGCTGGAAACGTCGGTACCACGACCACCGAACCCCCGCCGCCGCCCGCGATCGACCCCGAGTTACGCCAGCGTGTGAATGTCGCAGTCAACGCGGCGGA
>QHVX01000090.1 GCA_003222375.1 Acidobacteriota bacterium | reverse complement strand
CGATGTGAAATACGCGCGATACTCCTTGCCGGTGACGTGGTCGAAGATCTGATGCGCCGTCCGCGGATTTCCCCAGTTCATCGCCGGATTGTGCGCAGCGGCGAGAGGAATGTAGGCGTAGATCAGCAATCCGGCGCAGAGGAGTACTCCGGCGACGATGGCTTCGCGCGATCGCCAGAACGCCGCGCCGGCCGTGCGCGTGATCAGCATCGCGATCGCTAGCGCGCCGAGTCCGATCGTGACGTGATGCACGCCGAGTGCGAGACCGAACAAAAGCGCGGCGGCGTACAAGGGCGTTGCGCGTCGCGTACGCGTCCACACCAGCATCAGCCACGCGATGGCGGCCATCAGCGCGGTGTTGAGCGCATACACCTCTGTCTCGACCGCGTAGCGCCAGACGGTGCGCGAAAACGCGAACAGCAATCCGGTCGCGATCGCGATTACAGTGGCGTCGCGCTCTTTTTTGAACTCGAATGCCGCCAGCGTCGCGAATGCCGCCGCCGCCGCGGAGAAGAACGCTGACGCGAGGTTCGCCCGCCACGCGACCGAGCGGACCGGCAGCATCGTGAAGAAATGCGTCACCAGTACGAACAGCGGAAAGCCCGGTGGGTGCGCGTTGCCGAGCGACCATGCGGCGTCGGTCAGCTCGCCGCTGTCGATCAGCGCGACAGTCGGCGCCATCGTGAAAAGGTAGACGGCCAGCGCGACGACGAAGACGATCAGAGCACTGGCGGCGCGACGATTCACCACCGATAGAAGCCTTCGCCGGTCTTTTTCCCCAGTTTTCCTTCGCGAACCATCCGCCGCAGGATTTCCGGTGGCTCGAAGCGCGGCCCGAGGTTGGCGGCGAGATATTCGGCGATGCCGAGCCGCACATCGAGGCCGACCAGATCCGACAACCGCAGCGGTCCCATCGGATGGTTGTATCCGAGCTCCATGGAGCGATCGATGTCCTCGGCGCTCGCGACGCCGTCTTCGAGCATCCGCATCGCCTCGAGCCCGATCGCGATTCCGAGGCGTGAGGTTGCGAAGCCGGGAGTGTCGCGAACGACCACCGGCTGCTTGCCCATCTTCTCGGCGACCGCGCGGATCTCGGCGATCGTGTCATCCGATGTTCGCTCGCCGCGCACGATTTCGATCAACTTCATCGCGTGCGGCGGGTTGAAGAAGTGCATTCCCGCGAAGCGATCGCGACGCTCGACCGCGCCCGCGAGCTGCGTGATCGAAATCGACGAGGTGTTGGAAGTGAGGATGGTCTCCTCACCGCAAAACAAGTCGGCTTGCGAGAAGAGATTCCGCTTGAGATCGAAGTCCTCGGGTACCGCTTCGATGATCAGGTCAGCCTCGCGAACGGCGGGCTCGAGATCGCTGGCAAGTCGGATTCTTTTGGATGCCGCGTCGGCAGCGGCGGCATCGACTTTCCCCTTCTCGACCCCGTTGCGCAGCGTCGACTCGATGTTCGCTCTGGCGGCATCCAGCGCGTCCGACTCGACGTCGTGAATGACGGTTTCGTAACCCGGCACCGCGGCGAGATACGCGATGCCGCGGCCCATCGTGCCCGTGCCGATCACGGCGACCTGACGAATCATCGGCGCGGACTATACGATGAGGTCAAGGAGGACGCCATGGGCATGGGGAAGGAGTTCAAAGAGTTCGCATTGAAGGGAAACGTGATCGAGCTGGCGATTGCGGTAGTGATCGGAGGAGCCTTTGGAAAAATCGTCACTTCGTTCGTCGAAGACATCCTGACGCCGCTTCTCGGCGCCGCGATCGGGAAGCACGACCTGTCCGACTATTTCGTGACGCTATCGCCCGGCCACTACGAGTCGCTGGCTCAGGCCAAGGCTGCTGGAGCGGCCACCCTCAACTATGGCGTGTTCCTCAATACGGTCATCAATTTTGTGATCGTGGCGCTGGCGATTTTCCTGTTCGTCCACCAGTTGATCAAGATGATGCGGAAGCCTGCCGAGAAGGCGACTCGCGATTGCCCGCAGTGTTTGTCACCGATTCCGGAGAAGGCCCGGCGCTGTAAGTTTTGTACGCAGCCGGTGGCTACACCGAGCGCATCGCCAGCTTGAGGATCTCGCGATGCGTGAAGAAGTTCACGGCCGGGTCATCGAGATGAAATGTATACGTAAATTTGTCATCATTATCTGCGATGAAAGTGAACTTGAAGTAGCGGCTCTCATTGCCGTCGCCGAATTCCTTGATGCTCGATGAGTAACCGTCGTCCGGCTCGACCTTCAGCACGCGATACAGCCGGTGCGCGCTGATCGGAAGATCCTCGGGCGGATAGTGGATGAACTGGATGGCGTAGATCGATTTCGGATCGACCTGCCGCTCCGGATACGACTCCGGCAACCCCTCGGCCGACGCGCCTGTGAACCACGTTTCTTCTTCTTTGAACAGCACCAGGTTCGCGGAGTTCTCGGTCATTGGAAGCACCGCGCGGTCGAGATGGATGTGCTGCTCGGGATCGCCGGCGTCGCGAAGCTGAGAAAGCAGATCGATCAGATACTGAATGCCTTCACGAGTGCCGGTGAGCGCGACTTCGTCGTCCTCGTCGGAGATCCAGACGTCGAGCCAGGCGTTCTTCGGCAGCTTGACGCGACTCTCCAGGGTGTCGAACGTGATGGGGGCAAAGCCGAGGCGGGTGGCCGCGACGTTGAGGAAGTCGTTGCAGTGCGGATCTTCGATCAGGTGCTGCCGCGCGTACTCGATTGCCGCTTCATAGGCGCGTTTGCGGCCGAAATCGTGCGTCAGATCGAACGGTCGGATGATCTGATCGAGGAGCTGCACGTAGCGTTCGGCGGGCTTGGACATACCAGGTCGATTATATCCTTCGCGCTCAGTCCCCCGCTGCGCGCACTGGAACAATCGTGACTTCGATCTTCTCCGTGAGACGAATGGCCGTGACCGCCGCAGCCACGCCGAGCTGCTCCTCGGTCAGCAGTCGATGGAGATCGTCGACGCTGCCGATCGATTTTTCGGCGTACGCGATGATGATATCGCCCTCGCACAAACCGGCGCGGTCGGCCGGACTCCCCTTCTCGACCGACATCACCAGCACTCCTGACTCGAGCGGGAGGTTGTAGTAACGGATGACGCGCCGATGCAGGGGAATCGTCTGACCGGCGACGCCGATGTAACCGCGAGTGATGCTGCCATCGCGAATCAACCGGCCGGCGACGAACTTCGCGGTGTTGCTCCCGATCGCGAAGCAGATTCCCTGTGCCGGAAGAATGACGGCCGTGTTCACGCCGATGACGTTGCCTCGCGAGTCCACCAGCGGACCGCCGGAGTTGCCGGGATTGAGCGCGGCGTCCGTTTGAATCACGTTGTCGATCAGCCGGCCGCTCTTCGCGCGCATCGTGCGGCCGAGCGCGCTCACCACGCCTGCAGTGACGGTGCACTGGAAGCCGTACGGATTGCCGACCGCGACGACAACCTGTCCCGGTCGAATTCCGCCGGAATCGCCGAATTCCCCGGCCGTCTGACTGGGGGCGGAGATGCGTACGACTGCGAGATCGGTATGCGGATCGTCGCCGACCATGGTGGCGGTGTAGCGCGATCCATCGAGCAGCGTGACGTCGACTTGCGAGGCGCCGCTGACGACGTGGCTGTTCGTGAGAATGAATCCGTCGGGCGTGAAGAAGAATCCCGACCCGCCGCCGCGAACTTCGCCGCGCTTGCGCTGCTGTCGGATCTCGATATTGACTACCGAGGGGGTGATCTTCGCTGCCGCCGTGCTGACTGCGTGGGAGTAGGCGTCGAGAATTGCGGTGTCGTCCATAGCTTCACTATGAACAACAACGCCGTATTCCTATCCCGTCTTCCTGTCGCGCGTCTTCCAGTCCTTCTCGATGTCGGCGAGGAAACTCGCCAGGTCGTCGGCATGCTCCTCTTCGACCGCCAGAATCGATTCGAGCATGCGCCGCGTCGTGATGTCCTTCTCACCGACGTAGTGGATCATCTCGGTGTAGGTGTCGATAGCGACTCTCTCCGCGACCAGATCCTCCTTGATCATGTCGACCAGGGTCGTGCCTTCGACGTACTCCGAATGCGATCGCGTTAGAAGGCCGTCGGGACTGAAGTTCGGCGCGCCGCCGAGCTGAATGATGCGCGCCGCGATCTGATCGGCGTGTCCCTGCTCGTCGTTCGCGTGCTGCAGGAACTCCTGGGCAATCGGATCGGAGTGGATCCCCTGGGCCATGAAGTAGTGCCGCTTGTAGCGAAGGACGCACACGATCTCCGTCGCCAGCGCCTCGTTGAGGAGCCGAATCACCGTCTCTCGATCGGCTTGATAGCTCTCGGTGACCGCTCCTTCTTCGATGTGCTTGCGTGCGCGGCTGCGAATTTCCTGAATGTCGGTGAGAAAAGGTTTGCTAGCCATGCGCGTCCTTATATCACCGGTCGCTGCCGAACGGTGTCGGTTCGCGATCGTAGACGCGGCCGCGCCATCGGACCTGTCTTCGCACGCCGGTGAACCAGATCGAACGCAGAAAAATGTAAAACCAGAAGCTCACCATGAGCGGATGCAGAAAGATCGCGTTGAGAATCGGATAGCGGACCGAGCGGAAAATCGCGATGCGCGTAAGGCTGATCAGGATGACAGTCGCGATCGCGGCCCAGTCGCCGGCCAACGCGAGCCCGTACGGAAGGAGATGCAAGATAACGATCAGCGTGAGCAGCACGACCCCGCCGATGAAGTTCCGGCCGACCGCGAAAAACGCGTTCTTCGTGAATCCGTCGACGATCGCGCGCGCGCTGTCATACATCCGCACGCTGAGCAGGTCGTCGGCGCGAACGGCGCGCGTGTCGTAGCCATGCTTTCGCGCCAGGCGGGCCAGACCGACGTCATCGACCACCGCGTCTTTCAACGGACCAAAACCACCGATCGCATCGAGCGCGTCTCTGCGGATCAGATTTCCTGCGCCGCCGCCGATCGCGACTCCCAATCGCCTCGATCGATTCGAGTACCAGAGCGGCATGCCGGAAAAGACGAAGAAGCCGAGCATCGGCATCGCGACCTGTTCCGCGAACGTCGGCATCTCGAAGCGCGGTAGGAGCGCGATCAAGCCTGATCCGCTTCGCTCGAGGTATTCAACGGCCGCACGAATCGCAGGCGGCGCGTAGATCAGATCGGCATCTACGAACAGTAGAAGCTCACCGCGGGCGCGTTCAGCCCCTTGCTGTAAGGCCCATGTTTTGCCGAGCCATCCGGCCGGCCGTTCTGCCGTCTCGACGACGATCAGGCGCGGATCGTTGATGCGTCGAACGATGTCGCCGGTGCCATCGGTCGATCGATCATCGACGACGATGACCTCGAAATTTTCGTAGTCCTGCGCCAGAAACGCACGGACGGTGCGCTCGATGATGTGCGCCTCGTCGCGCGCAGGAATGACGATCGAGACCTTCGGCGTCGCGCGCGGCCGCGCGTCAGCATTCAGCCGAGGAGTAAGGCGGAGATTGACGAGAGTTTGGGTGAACGCCAGCAGCCACAGGACGAGCGCAAAGACTGCCAGTGCGTGTAGCACCTGGCCGCGCTATGCCGGACCCATTCGACGCTGCGCTTCGAGCGCATAAGGCGAGTCGGGAAACTCGGTCGTGATGCGGCGGTACGCTTCCTTCGATTTCTGAGCGTTGCCCTGCGTCTCGTAGGCGTGCGCCATCAGAACGAGGAGGGAATCGGCCGGCAGAATCGGATCGCTCTTGTTGACCTCAGACTGCAACTCGCTCGTGACCTGGGCCGCTTCGCCGTTCTCGATCCGAAGCTGATAGAGGCTGAAACGCGCCGAGCCGACGAGCACGTGTTTGGGATGCTCGCTGACGAAGCCATTCAGAAGCTTCCGCGCTCCGGCGATGTCGCCCCGCCCTGCCTGAAGACGGGCAAGATAGAGATTTCCGACGTCGGCGGCATCCGTCCCGCTGTACTTCGCCTCCACATCTTTGAATTGCTTTTCGGCGGCGGCGTTCCGCTCCGCTTCGGTCTTGTACTTCGCGCCGGGCTGCACCTGCTGCTGCGTTCCAGCCGCCGGAAGAAGCGGAGACTCGATCGTATCGATGGCGACCGCCAGCGCGTCCTGCGCTTTTTGCTCTCGCGTGGTCCGATAAAAGTACGCGCCGTAGGCGATCAGCCCCGCTGCGACGACGGCAAGGGTGACCGCGAGGAGAAACGGCTGATTCTCTCGGGCTCTGGTCGACAGCGTGCCGATTTCGTCGACAAACTTGTCGTGTTTCAGTTCTCTGCGATGTTCGCGACGCATGGTCGAAGGACCTCCGAGTGAGGGTGGGAGACTCTAACTTAGGCATTAGGAACGGTCAATCCGTCACATCGATTCCTCGGCAATACTGATAAAATTCACGTCACAGACGAGGCACTGAGATTGCACGGCGGCCTTGACTAGCACGGCGGGAAAAACCATGACATCGAAGGCGCTCCGGGCAATGATCGCGGCGTCGGTTCTGACGACGGCGGCCTTCGCTGCGAGGCCTTTTCCCGACCTCGATCCCTCCGGCGGCACGATTCTCTGCTACCACATCGTCGAGTATCCCGCCGATCCGCGCATGGAGATCAGCCGGAACGTTTTCCAGCAGCAGATGCGCTACCTTTCGACGACCGGCTACTCGGTCGTCCCTCTGCGCGACATCTATGAATATGCGACTGGCAAGCGATCCACTCTGCCGAAGAACGCCGTCGCGATCACCCTCGATGATGGCTGGCGCAGCGCGTACACCGAAGCTTTCCCTGAGCTGAAGAAACGGCATTTCCCGTTCACGCTGTTCATCTATCCCAGGATCATCGGGATGACGCCTTACGCGCTCACCTGGAAGCAAGTGAAGGAGATGGCCATCCATTTCTCACCAAGCGGAGGCACACCACGCTCGACGCGAAGCAGTATTCAGAATGGCTGCAGAAAGAGTTGGTGGACAGCCGCCGCATCCTCGAAAAGGAAACGGGCCATCCCGTAAAGTTTCTCGCTTATCCGTACGGCGACTACGATCACTACCTGACCGCCGACGTCGCCAAAGCCGGCTACGACGCGGCATTGACTTGCGATTACGGGCGCGTCAGCCGCGGAACGAATCCATATCGATTCAAGCGAGTCGTCATCGAGAAACACATGGACTTCGCCACGTTTCGCTACTACCTCGGCGCTCGCCCGCTGCCGCTGCAGGAGATGACACCGCTTCCAGGTCAGCTGCTCGATCCGGGCGAGATGACGATTTCCGCGCACATTCCCGACTATCAGAGCCTCGATCCGAAGTCTGTCGGCATCGCGCTCCTCTCCATGACCGGAACGCTTCCGTACTCGTATGACGCGAAGAACGGTTGGATCTCGCTGCTGGTCAATGAGGGGCTGCAGGGATCGCTACAGCGCGCACTGGTGTGGGCCACCGAGAAAAAATCGCGACGCCGCGTGGAAGCGACCTGGACATTCCGACTGCCTGACATCCTCGGCGATCCGGCATTCTGTCCCGCAATCGATCCGGTGGTGATCGCGCACGCGCAGCACCCGCCGCAGACAGGCGGATCGGCCGGACCAGTGAGTACGCCGCGGTCCGTCGCGGCACCTCGATTGCAAAATTAGGCGGTGTGCGCCGCCTGCCGCTCGCCGCGATCCTTCTCTTTTGCGTGAGCTCGCTTTTCGCCGGCGACGCGCCGGTTGTCTCGATCCTCTCGTATCACGAGGTTGTGCCGGGCGGCGTACCGCCGTTCAAGACGCATCCGCCTCCCGGCTTTCCAGACAATCCGACCGAGGCGAATCGATACACGCTGGATTCAAAAGTCTTCGCCGAGCAACTCGACTACATCGCGAAGAACTATGAAGTGATCCCGCTTGTGGACCTCGTCGACTACATCAGCGGCCGGCGGGAAAATTTGCCTTCGAAGTCGGTGGTCATCACGGTCGATGATGGCTACCTGAGCACGTACAAGGAGATCTTTCCGTTGATGCAAAAGCGTGAGATGCCATTCACGCTTTTCGTCTACCCGCAGATCGTGGACCTCGGGAAAAACTATCTGACCTGGCAACAAATCGCGGAAATGGCGAAAGCAGGAGTCGACATCGAGAGTCACACGTTCAGTCATCCGCTCCTGCGGGCAAAAAACCATCCTGAGATGACGCCCGACGCGTACGGAGCATTTCTCAAGCACGAGCTTCTCGACAGCAGGAATCTCATCGAGGAGAAGACACGGAAACCCGTAAAATTCATCGCATATCCCTACAGCGACGTGGACCCGACCGTAACGTTGGCGACGCGGCAGTTCGGTTATGAAGCCGCACTCTACGATTCGCTCACCGGCGCGCGCCTTTCGCGGAGTACGCGGCCCATGCACCTCGTCCGTTACGCAGTCGTGCACGATACCAGCCTCGACCAATTGAAGGCCGTCCTGCCCTAACCAACCTCATCGCGAAATAGCGGTACGGTGAGGGCTTTGTTATAAGCGTTTGCGATCACACGAAAAGGCAAACCCTCCGGTGACGGAGGGGGCGCAAAGCCGACAGGTCCCGCTCTGCGGGACGGCTGGGCTGCCGAATGTGAATTCAACACCAGGACGTGATCGCAAGGAGATTCGATGCGATCACGGCTCACCGCGCTGCTGCTGTTTTTCGGCGCAGCGTTTCCAGCGACAGCGGCGTACACGACCAGCGTGTGGATTCCGACGTGGGATCCGAACGCGCTGACCACCGTGCAGCGCCACGCGGGCGCGATGACCGAGTCGAATCCCGGTTGGTACAACCTCGGCAATGACGGCTCGATCGGCCGCAATTCCGGCGCGGAAGACCCGACGATGCGCGCCGCGATGACAGGTACGCTGCTCATCCCGACGATCAAAAACAACGCCGGCGGCCAGTTCAGCGGTGCGGTCGTCGCCAATGTCCTCGGCTCTCCTTCCGGACGCGAGTCGCACGCCCAGGCCCTCGCGCAGTTGGTGATCACGAAAGGCTTCGATGGCATCGACATCGACTACGAGCTCGTGCCGGCCTCTTCGCGCGATGCCTTCTCGAGCTTCGTCCAACTCCTCGGTACGAAGTTGCATCAGTCAGGGAAAAAGCTTTCCGTGACCGTAGCGGCGAAAACGAACGACTCCCAATCGTGGGATGGTCCGGGTGGTGAAGATTGGCGCGTTCTCGGCGCGTCCGCCGACTCGATCAAAATCATGGCGTACGACAAGCACTATCCCGGTGGGCCGGCCGGCGACATTTCGCCGCTCACGTGGCTCGATCAAATCGCGACCTATGCCGAGTCGACGATCCCGGCCGGCAAAATCGTTTTCGGTTTGCCGTGGTATGGATATGACTGGAACGGCACGAACGCCGGCAGCCTCACCTACGACGAGGCGCACAACCTCGCGCTTCGTGTCGGAGCGACGGTGACGCACGATGCCGACGGCGAGGCGACATTCAGCTACTCGGGCCACACCGTCTACTTCCAGGATGCATCGAGCTATGCCAAGAAAGTGGCTTATCTCACTTCGCGGCACGCCGGTATCGCAGGTTTTGCACACTGGCGCGCGGGTGCAGAAGATCCCGCAATGTGGGACGTCGTCTCCAGCCTGAAGGGCGGCGGCTCTTCCAACAGCCCCGCGACGCCACCGCCGACGTCAGGACGCCGGCGCGCCGCCGGACGCTAGTGTTTCGTCGGTGACTTTTCCTTCGCTTCCTGTTTCTTCTCGGTCGCTTCCTTCGCCGGCGTTTCGTGGTGGACATCGACGATCTCGCCGCTGATCGCGTCGACCGCGACCTCTGTCACGCCTGTCTGCCCGCTTTTCTTGATATCGAACGAGTAGATCAGCTTGCCGTTTTCGCGCTCGAGCTCGGCGCTGGAGATTTTTCCTGGCGCTTTCTTGAGCGCGATGCTCCGCGCTTTCTTCATCGAGATCTTTGCTTCTTTTCGCAACTGCGCCTGGGTCTCGGCCACGGCGAGCGCACTCACAGGGATCAGGATCGCAAACAAAACAACCAACAGTCTCTTCATCTCGGCCTCCTGGCTACTTCGGAAGTTGATTGTTGGCTTCTCTGCTCGGGCCAAGTAAAGAATCGCCAGCTTGCCGATCGTGGCCGCAAGATTCGCGCCCGTCGCGACTCAGCACTTCAACAGAAAGGGCAGCCACGCGGGCTGCCCTTCCCTACTCCCAACCGGAGCAATTTACGGAAGCATGAGTCGGATCACGACCCGGCGGTTCTTCAGCCGCCCTTCGGCCGTGTTGTTGTCGCCGACAGGCTCGCGTGCATCGCGTCCTTCGATGGTGATGCGCGACGGATCGATGCCGTGACGGCTGACGAGATAATCCTTGACTGCCTGTGCGCGACGAACGTCGAGGTCGTTATTCGCGCCGGTATTCTCGCGATTGTCGGTGTAGCCGATGACGATCGCCGTCGAGGTCGGCTCTTGTTTCATGCGCAGCGCCACATCGTCGAGGATGGCCTTCGCGATGTTGGTGAGACGCGCCGATCCGATCTCGAAGTGAATCTCGTCGGTGCGAATCTCCGTCGGGACGCGCGGCGGCGTCACCGGCGGCGCCTCAGGCGGCGGAACCGGAGCCGGCGCAGGTGCCGGCGGCGGGGGCGGCGGCACGGGTGCGGGGGCGGGTGGGGGCGGAGCGAGCCGCGCCAGATGCAGCGGCGCGTATGTGAGCCCGACCAGACCGCTCAAACCGCAGTCCGACAACTCTGTGAAACGACACTGATCGTTGTCGTAGCTGAACTTTCCGACATTCCAACGGACACCGCCGTTCAGCGCCCAGCCGCTGCTGCCGAACCAGTGACGCAAGCCCGTGACGAGGAAGATCGGCGCCTTCGGCTTGAAGTCGCCGCCATTGTAGAAAACTGTGTTGACCTCGCTGATCCAGTTCGTGGTCCTCCACCAGTTCTGCGGGATATTGAGGCCGCCGTCGAGACGGATCTCGTTCGGCAGGTCGATGTCCGATACTGAGCCCGGCGGGAAATCAGAGTGGCTGGCGTTTCTCTTTCCGACGATCGCGTAAGAGGCGGCAAAGTTTGCGACTCCGCCGGTCCAGTGGAACCCAACGCCATACTTGCCGTTGCCGCTGGAGATGCCGCTGTCCTTGTTCCCGGTCGGCAGATCCGCAAAGCCCGAAATTGCGGCTCCCGATCCACCGAGGCCGAGCGCTCCGAGGCCAAACTTCGTGGCGACGTGAAGATCGCCGACGCCGCTGTCAGAAAAGCGGCCTTGATAGAACCAGCCGTTGACGAAGCCGGCGCGATCGCCACCCTGTCCGCGGAGCCGCTCGAACGGTAGCTCGGCGCTGAGCTCCCAGCGGTCGGTCAGCCCGAAGCCGGCCGAGGCGCTGACGATGTCGTGGTCATATCCGTAATCCTTGTAGGGTCGCGCCGAGGGCGGCGTGAGGCCGCGAGCGGGTCCCGCGATTACACGGAAGTTCTGCGCGTAGATGCCGAAAGAGAAGTCGCCTCGATGCAGCGTATTCGCTGTCACCGTGTTCAAGAGACCGGTCTCCCCCGTCCAGGTCGGAGCAGCAAGTCCGATCTGGTCCTCGCGCGTCATCGTGGTGCCCATCCCGTACTGAGCGAACAGCGAGGGGACGAGCAAGAAGCAAAGAAGGAACATTAGCCGATGACTGAGACGCAACAATTCACACCTCCTAAATCTCTCGCACGGTATCCGTCTGCATCGTA
>QHVX01000089.1:4343-11224 GCA_003222375.1 Acidobacteriota bacterium | reverse complement strand
TCCATGAAGTATTCTGAGCCGACGACAGGCCAGTGCGGTTACACGCTGCGCCCGCAGAGGCGCACTGTACCTGCGAGTTGCGGCAGACTCTGACCGTGGTGCCATCTCCGGTCTTCGTTCCACCGAATGTGACATTCGTCGTGTTGCTGAAGCCGCCGGCGGGCGCGGTAATCGTCGGCTTCGTATCGACTGTGAATGTGTTCGAGGCGCTGGACGCTCCGTTGACGCTGGCGCTCGCCTGGAAATTGCCGTCCGCGTTGAGCGCAATTGGCGAGGAGCAGTTCCAAGTGCCGTCGGCGGCAGTGTTGCCGCTGCAAGTGGCCGAGAATGAATTCGGACCGGTGACTTGAGCACTGATGGCCGTCCCGGACGAAACATTCGTTGTCGCGCCGGCCGGCACTATCGCATGCGAATGGATCGTGCTCGTGGGGCCGGGGAAAGTGACGCTGATCGAAGGAGTCGGAGTTGCGCTGACCGGCGCCATTGCCACGGCTCGAAACGCTTTGTTCGTACCGGCCGTGCTGATGATCGTCGTCACGGCCCCCGCCAGCGTCGCGTTAAAGCCGGTGGAATCGGTGATCGTGACGACGGGCGTGCCGGCTGCGCCGCTCGTCGCGTAGAGAGTGACCGAAGTTCCGTTCACCACGCCCGTCAGACCGCGAGCAGTTGCGAGCGTGAGCGCGCCACGCTGCGTCCACGAGCCGCTGACGAGACACCACTTCTGAATCTGATTGTTGCCTTCGTCCGCGACGTAGAGAGTGTCGACGCCGGTCCCGCCATCGAGATGCGCGAAGAAGAAGCTGTTGATCGTTGGAGTTGTCGGAAAGCCGGGAAGGGTGGTGGTCGTCTGTCCGGCTGTCGTCGGCGTGCCGGTTCCGATGGCACCCATGCGGAATAACGCCGACGCGCCGGAGCTGATGTAGAGCTGGTCCTGAAAAATGTTGATCTGTCGGGTGTTGGTGTTCGTGGTGCTGATGACCGTGGCTGTCGATGCGCCGAAAAGGATTGTTCGCGGACCTTGCGTCGATCCGCTCGTCCAAAAGCGGCTGCCGTCGACGCTCGTCGCCGAGCGAAGATTCCCAGCGCTCGACGTGTCGACGTAGGAAGTGCTGGCGTCGAGCACGCCGCTGCCGTCCACCCGCCCGATGACGCGAGGAACGGTGGTGCTGCTCGTTACGGTCGCGCCGAGCGCCGCATCGTAGCCGGGCACGACGAGATATCGGCCATCTTGCGACCGGGTTAAAAATCCTTCAGTCGTCGCAGTGCCGGAGGCGACCAGCCGTCCGCTCGCTCCCGTTGTCGGCATCGGCACTGACTGCACGAACGTTCCGGCGGGTGTGTATTCATCGAGAAAGACAGCGGTGCCGGTGCCGGCGAGAGCTGCGCTTCCGTCGCCGACACGATAGATGATCAGGTTGCCGGTCGTGAACGCCCCGGCAAACACGGTCGACGAAGTTAGCAAGAATGCGGCAGCAGCCGCGAGCGCGACTCGGCGTAAGTCCATACAAAATGCCTTTCTACGAGGAGTAGAGGGTAGAGAGCGCAGGATAGCTGGCCCGCTCACCTCGGTCAATTATTATTTGAGTTAGATCCCGGTCACCCGGACTACTTCTTCAAAAGTCGTGATGCCTTCCGCCAATTTGCGCAACGCAGATTGGCGGAGGGTGCGCATGCCGCGCTTGACCGCCATGTCCTTGATCTTGAGGAAGTCTTCCGAACGATCGATGAGATCGCGAATGGCGTTGTCGATCGGCAGAATTTCGAAAATGCCGGTGCGGCCGAAATAGCCGGTGTTGCGGCAACGGATGCACCCCGCGCCTTCCTTCACGATGATGCGCTTGCCGGCCGGCGCCTGCAGATTGAGCATGCCCGCTTCCTCGACAGTCAGCGGCCGATTGCGTTTGCAGTCCTCACAGATTTTTCGGAGCAGTCGCTGCGCCATCGTGCCGATGAGCGTCGACGAGATCAGAAACGGCTGGATGCCGAGGTCGATCAGGCGCGTCACGGAGGTAGCGGAGTCGTTCGTGTGCAGCGTCGAGAAAACGAGATGACCGGTCAGCGCCGACTGCACCGCGTTTTCGGCAGTTTCCTGATCGCGGATTTCGCCGACCATGATGATGTCGGGGTCCTGGCGCAGAATCGTGCGCAACGCAGCGCCGAAACTGATTCCGATCTTCGTCTGCACCGATGTCTGATTGAACTCCTCGTGCACCATTTCGATCGGGTCTTCGATCGTGGTGATGTTGATCTCGGGCGATGCCAGCGTCTTCAGCGCCGAATAGAGCGTGACGGTTTTCCCCGATCCGGTCGGTCCGGTCACCAGGATGATTCCGTGCGGCCGCTGGATCCAGTCGTTGAACGTCTTGAGCTCGTCCTCGTAGAAGCCGAGCCCCGACAGCGTGCGGAGAAGGACATCGGGGTCGAAGATGCGCATGACGACTTTTTCGCCGAAGGCCGTCGGAAGCGTCGAGACGCGCAGCTCGATTTCTTTTCCTTCGTGGTCGGTCTTGATGCGGCCGTCCTGCGGCCGGCGCTTTTCGGCGATGTCCATGCGGCACATCGTCTTGAGGCGCGACGTGATCGCGAGGTTCACGAGCTTCGGCACGCGCTGAATCTCGTGCAGCACGCCGTCAATGCGGAATCGGATGATGGCGTGCTCGCGCTTCGGCTCGATGTGGATGTCCGACGCGCGCGAATCGTAGGCATGCTGCAGCAGGAAGTCGACGGCGTTGACGATGTGGGCATCGCTCGTCTCGATCTCGGCGCCCGACTTGAGCTTGACGTACTGCTCGAGGTTGCTGAGGTCGATCGCGCCGCGGCCGAGGTCGCGCTGCGCTTTGGTGACCGAGGCGCGGAAGCCGTACTGCTCGGTGATGACGCCCATCACGTCGCTCTCCGAAGAGACGACCAGCTCGATCTCCTGTTGCACCATCTGGCGGAACGTATCGACGGCGCTCGTGTCGAACGGATTGACGATCGACACGATCAGCTTCCCGTCGCGCACCGCCACCGGGACCATCTTGTGTTTGCGCGCAAACGGACGCGAGATCTTGGCCTCGATCATCTCGACGTCGAGCTTCAGCGGATCGATCTTGAAAAAGTGAAGCTGCGCATCCTCGGCGATCAGGCGCGCCAGCAGGAAGTCGTCGATTCGCGTGCCGGTGCCGCTGGCATCAGTCAGGTTCATGCCCATCAGCGCCTTGAACGGGCTCGCTTCGTCGTCGGCGCGTGACTTTGATCGCGACTGCGTGCGGAACTGTTTGTCGAGATTTTCGACTTCCGCGCGCTGCTTTTCGTCGATAAACCCGGCGGCGAACAAGAGCCCGCCAAGGTACGAAACGGTGACCTCGCGCGACTTGCGGTGCGACGCAATGGGCGTAACAGTCATGTGTGATTCGAAAAAACCCGACTTTTCATCATTCTACTCCCGCACTTCCAGCAAAAATCCCTTCAGGTACTCCCCCTCGGGACAGTAGATCGACACCGGATGATCGGGGCCGGCCGTTAGACGGCGCAGGATCGAAATGCGCCTGCCGGCATCGAGCGCGGCGGCGAAGATGACCTTCTGAAAGAGGTCGAGCGACATGTGGCCCGAGCACGAAAACGTGAGCATCAGGCCGCGAGACTCGAGGAGCCGCATGGCATAAAGATTGACGTCCTTGTACCCGCGCGCTGCCCGATCGACTTCGACGCGCCGCTTCGCGAACGCCGGCGGATCGCAGACGATCAAACCGAACCGCTGATTCGCGGCGGCGAGCTTGCGGACGTGTGCGAATACGTCCGCCACTGCAAATCGTGCAGTTTTTGATGAACTATTAATGTCATGATTTTTGCGGGCTTGCTCGATGGCGACGTCCGAACCATCGACATTTTCGACGGCCGTCGCACCGCCCGCCGCGGCATAGACGCCGAATGCACCGGTGTATGAAAAGAGATTGAGGACGCTGTTTCCCGATGCGAGCTGACGTACGAGAGCACGGTTCTCGCGCTGATCGAGAAAAAATCCTGTCTTCTGTCCCACCGCGGGATCGACTTCGAAACGCAATCCATTTTCGACGATGGTCGTGGAGGCCGATCCATCGCCGACGCTTTCCGGCTCGGTCGAAAGTTGTTCGAGGCGGCGCGCGGGCAAATCATTCTTGAAGTAGGTCAGTCGCGGACGCAATTCGCGGCGGACAATGTCGACGACCGTCGCCTTGATCCGCTCGAGACCGGCATTCGCCACCTCGGCGACCGCAACGTCGTTGTAGAGATCGATGACCAAACCGCTCAGCTCGTCACCCTCGGCATTGACGACGCGAACGGCATTCGTTTCCTTGGTCAGCAGCGGCCGCCGGCGTTCGATGGCCGCGGCGAGCCGCTTCCCGATCAGCTCTCCAGTCAGCTCCTCGTCACCGAAAGTGAGGGCGCGAAGGCGGATTTCGGACCGCGCCGAGTAGAAACCAGACGCGACCCGGACGCCGCTTGGGTCGTAGAGGTCGGCGATCGCGGCATCGGCAGGGCCGGCCTCAGCCGCGACGGCCCCGGCAAAAATCCAGGGATGCCGATTGGCGATGACCCGGTCCTTGCCGCGCTTGAGAGTCAGTCGCCTTCGGTTGCCCGGTAAAAAAATTTCGTCCATCGAAGCTCTTATAATGAGCGCAAATGCCCGCCACTCGCGAAAAACGGTTTCTGACCAGCTGTCAGGAAGAAGTCTATCGGCAGGTGAAGTCGTACCTCGATGAACTCGTCGATGAACATTTCGACGACGCCGAGCACTGCGATTTTTACCTGAAGTATGGATCGACCGTTCTGGAGATCTCGATCGAACCCTACGAAGAAGATGATGCGATCGTGGAAGTGCTCGCGTTCTGCGTGCAGGGCGTCGAACCATCATTAGCGATGGTGCGCGAGCTCCTCCGCCTCAACTCCGATGTTCGCCTCGGCGCGTTCAGCATGGTCGGCAGCGACGTTTTCTTTTCCCATTCGTTTCTCGGACGGCGGCTGCGCCCGGAGCAATTCATCGCTTCGCTCGACAGCGTCGCGAGCATCTCGGATGAGTACGACGACAAATTGGTCGCGCAGTACGGCGGCGAGACGGCCCTGGAGCGGATGCGGAGCGGCAAGCCGCGGCCGGGACTCTCGCAGAAGGCGGAACAAAACTGATTCGAAAGGTGCCGAGTGCCGGGTACCGCGTGCCGTGTTGAAGAGGTCAGGGTAAAATCATTGGAAAGCAGCGGCATACCCCTTGCTGTTTGAAAACAGTATGCGGATGCGACGGGGAGAGGCGATGGTCGGCGCTATTTTTGTTTTGACGGCTGCCCTTAGTGGTTGCACCGGCGGGCAAGAAGGAAGCGCCGGCGAGGAGAAGGTCTCGAAAAAAAATCCGATCGCGGCCGAGGTGGCGCAACCGCCGCAGGTCGACGCGAAAAAAGAGCTGAAATCCATCAGCCAGGCGATCCCTGTCTACGCCGGCGCGAAGTACCGCGACGATCTCACACGCCGCGATTCGGTGATGATCAAGAATCAATATGGATCGGGCGCCGAGGTCTACACGCTGGCGACCGATGACTCGTTCCCGCAGGTCTATCACTATTACACGACATATCTCGCGCAGTTCCGCGCCTATCCGCCGCAACCGCCATTTCCGCCGCAGCAGAACTGGCGCACGCTGGAAGTGCAATTGAATCAGGCGATGCAGGACCCGTTCATACCGGGCGATACGCTCAAGCCCGGCGATCGGCAGATCACGCTGCAGGTGGCCGAGACCGAAGCCGCGCCGAAGACCGTGATCCGCTACATCATTCTGCCGGCATCGGGCGGCCAACAGGTGGCCGCGAAGTAGGTCGTGTACCCCTGGCGTCGCATCCTGATCCCCACCGATTTCTCGACGGCGTCGGAATGGGCATTTGACGACGCGATTCGCACCGCGGCCTCCACCAACGCCGAGCTGCTGATTCTTCACATCCGAATGACGCGCATCTCTGCGCCGGAGGAGTTGCGATTCCCGGCCGGCGATGCGGTGTACGACTACGCCGAAAAGCAAGAGCTCGAAAACCTTCGCGAGCGCGTCCGCCGCGCGAACTCGAATGTCGCGACGCGCCTCATCGTGCGGCGCGCCCCCGATCCTGGCGACGAAATCGGCCGCACGGCGCGAAGCGAGAATGCGGACCTCATCATCATCCCGACCCACGCGCGGCATCACGTCGCGCACCTGATCATCGGCTCGACGACCTGGCGCGTGATCACCGATCCGCCCGCGCCGGTGCTCGCGGTGCGATACGGGATTCGCAAGCGATCGGGATTCAAGCGCATCGTCGTGCCGGTGCATTTGCAGCAGACCTCCAAGGCCGCGGCCGACCTCGCGGCGGCGATCGTCAAGCGTGAAGGCGGCGAAGTGCATTTTCTGATCGTCTGCAGCGATGCCGAGCGCAGCGCAGCCGACTCCAAAGTTGACGCCGTCGCCTCTCGCCTCGGCATCTCCGCGAAAAAAGCCGTCATCACCGGCGACAACGTCGAGCGCGCGGTCATCCGTTACGTCGGCGAATCGAATGCTGATGCGGTCTTCGTGAACGCGCAGCGCGAGATCGGCGCCGTGAAGCAGGAGATCATCCGGCACATCTCGACCCCGGTCATGATCGTGCCGGCTGTAAATCAGTCCTGAGGAGTCAGCACTCTTTTTTACCCACCACTTTCGTCGGCGGCCCCCTGGGTAGCCAAAAGTCGGGGTAGGGAAATTGCTCTGAGCGTCACTCCTAAGGTGGCACCATGCATCTAAAACTAGTTGCGCCTAACGACGAGAGTGAAGGAATGGCGAATCCCGCCACCGAAACCGTCGTTCTTTCGGACGCACACATCGAGTATCTCGAGCGGATTTCGCCCGAGTTGAACCCCGAGTTCGG
>QHVX01000089.1:3464-4292 GCA_003222375.1 Acidobacteriota bacterium | reverse complement strand
ATCGCGCGACTAGCAGCGGCGCAGCTGCGCTCTAACGGAGCGCCTTGCGCTTCGGCATCGAACCAGTCAGAAGTTCGACCAGAGTATCGATCGAGTCTGCCTGTGACAGGTCGATGCCGCTCTGGAAGGCTGCCTCAATAAGTCCGCGGATAATCTCCGCGCGGCTGATCGCTCTACCGTGTTTCAGACGGATGTCGATTGCCAGCCGATCGAGGTAAGCCACATGCCGGTCGAGCAGCACTACCGTGATCTTTGCCCACGGTTCGGTGTGCACGATCGGTCGCCCACGATTGGGTTTCGTCGTTGGTACTGGACTCACACTTTCTCCTCTCTTCTGAATTAGTCGCGGGGGAAATTTACCCATTGCCGGGAATCGGCAGAGTCTACGCCCACGGATGGGCTAAGTCCATCCGTAAATAGATAACGAAGGCCGTTTAGAGCGCCAAGTGGAATGGCTGCTAGAAGTTAGGTGATGGCGCGCCTCCGGAAGGACCGAAGACCCAGCCAGATGAACACGGCACAAATCGCGACGAGCGCTGCGAAGATCACCAGCAGCGACATGTGCGGAACAGAGGGTGCTACGGCTGACCGCATGCCTTCCGAAACATAGACGAGCGGATCAACCAGCACGACGTATTGCATCGCAGGCACGCGCCGAAGCCCGGCCCAGGGGTAGTACGTGCACCCAAACATGATCATCGGCGCGAGGATCACGCTGAACATCAATCCGATCTGCTGCGGCGCGATGGCCGTGCCGAGGAAAAGTCCCATCGCGGAAAAAGCGGCGCCCGACAGGACCGTCACCACGATCAACAATCCAAAATTCGC
>QHVX01000089.1:0-3448 GCA_003222375.1 Acidobacteriota bacterium | reverse complement strand
TGACGCCTTGCAAAACCCCTGCGACGATCTTCTCGATCGCCACCAGCGGGGTCGGAATCGGCGCCAGCAGACGGTCCTCGATCTCTTTGGTGAATCCGAAATCGGCGACCATCGGAAGAGCCACCGACTGAAACGCCGACAGCGCCAGGCTCAGCGCCACGATGCCGGGAATCATCATCGTCGTGAAGTTCCGCGGGATCAGCCCCATGCGCGGCATCAGGAATCCGAAGACGATGACGAACAAAATCGGCTGCAGCGTGGTGCGAATCAGGAAGTACGGAAGCTCGCGCCGCGCCACGGTGACGTCGCGCAACAAGATGGCGGAGAACACGCGTGCCGGAGAAACGGTAGCGGTCATGTCAGCTTCCTTCCCGTCAGCGAAATGAACAGCGTCTCGAGGCTGGGCCGAGAGATGTGGATGTCGGTGACTGTCAGGCCTTGCGCTTCCCCTGCCGCGATCAATGCTGGAATGATTTCTCCGCCGCGACGGCTGAACACGCGAAGCAAGTTGCCGCGCGCTTCCGATTTCGAGATCCCATCGATGTCGGCTTTGACTTTCGATGCATCGCCGTCGAACGACACTTCCACCAGCGTGTCGCCGGGAGCCTTCGCTTTCAAGTTCACAGGCGTATCGAGCGCCAGCAATTTCCCGTGATCCAGAATTGCTAGGCGATCGCACAACTGATCGGCTTCTTCCATGTAGTGCGTCGTCATGATGATCGTGCGTCCTTGCCGGTGCAGCTCGCGAAGGATGTCCCACAGCGCGTGGCGCGCTTGCGGATCGAGGCCGACCGTCGGTTCATCGAGAAAGAGAACGCCAGGATCGTGCGTGAGCGCGCGAGCGATCATGAGCCGCTGCTGCTGACCACCTGAGAGTTGATCGACTTTCGCATCTTTTTTTTCGGCGATGCCGAGGCGCTCGAGGAGCTGTTGCGATCGACGGGTGGCCTCGGCGCGCGCAACGCCGAAGTACGCTGCGTGGAAAATCAGATTCTCGATCACGCTCAACCCGCGATCGGGATTCGGTCGTTGCGGAACGACGCCAATGCGATGGCAAACGCTGGACGGCTCGCGCGACACGCTCGCGCCGGCCACAAGCGCATCGCCGGCCGTGGCGCGAACGCGCGTGGTCAGGATGCCGATCGTGGTCGTTTTCCCGGCGCCATTCGGACCCAGCATCCCGAAAAACTCGCCCTCGGCGACGGTGAGATCGAGAGCGTCGAGCGCGGCGACCGGGGCCGCACCGTAGACTTTGCGGAGGATCTGATGATGACGGCGTCCGACATGCGAACGTGAATTTACATTCACATTCCTCTCATGTCAACATGATCGCGATGGACGTCGCTCGTCTTCCGAAGCAGGCCCGAAGCCGCCTCACCTTGCATCGCCTTCTGTCGGCGGCTGAGGCGCTTTTGGATCATGGCGGGCTGGAAGCGGCGACCGTCCCTGCGATCGCCAAGGCGGCCGGCGTCTCGGTCGGGGTGGTCTATCGCCGGTTTCCGGACAAGGACATGCTCCTTCGTGCGGTGTACGAACGCGCATTCCAGAGCTTCGCGCAGCAGAATCTGGCAAAACTGCACAAGGTCACGCCGGATGTCCCACTTCCCGTCCTGGTGCGCGGCATGGTGAAGGGCATCGCTGAAGGTTATCGGCGGAAGCGGAATCTGCTCCGCGCTCTGACGCGCTACGCGCGCACGCATCACGATCCCGAATTCCGCGAGCTCGCGCGAAAAATGAATCGCGCGACGCTGTGGCACGTCGTCGCGTTGCTGTTGCGCCATCGCGATGAGATCAAGCATCCGAATCCCGAGGTCGCGATCGAGTTCGGGTTGCTGGCGGTGTCGTCCGTGCTGCATCTGTTGATCCTCGAGGAGGAGCCGCCGGCCGGCATTCGCGCGCCGGATCAATTCGAAGAAGAGCTCGCGCGCATGTTCCTCGGCTACCTCGGCATCGCCTAACGGCTGGTCTCCGATCCCGTCGGCGCGAGGATCTCGCCGGTGTAGTAGCGCGCGTCTTCGGACGCCAGAAAAACGTACGACGGTGCGATCTCCGCCGGTTGCGCGGGGCGGTCCCAGTAGGTCCCCTTGCCGTGCGGCGTCCAGACCGGACCCGGCGCGACGCAATTCACGCGGATCCCTTTCCTGGCGAGGCTCTGCGCCAGCGACTTCGTGAAGACGTGAATCGCGCCTTTGGTCGCCGAGTAATCGATCAGCGATTCGTTGCCTTTCAGCGCGGTCACTGAGCCCGTATTGAGAATCACCGCGCCGGCCTTCATGTGCGGCAGCGCGCTCTGCACCATGAAAAAAAATCCGAAGATGTTCGTGCGAAACGTTCCCTCGAGCTGCTCGGGCGAGATGTCGAGAATCGAATGCTGCTCTTTCTGATAGCCGGCATTGTTGACGAGGATGTCGAGCCGTCCAAACTTTTTCACGGCCTTGTCGACGAATCGTTTGCATTCGTCGAGCTGCTGCACATCGAAGCGTTGTTTGATCGCGCGGCGTCCTGCCTGCTCGATCCAGCCCACAGTTTCGTTGGCGTCCTCTTCCTCTTTTTCGGAGAAATAGCCGATGGCGACGTCGGCGCCCTCGCGCGCAAACGCGATCGCGACCGCCCGACCGATCCCGCTGTCGCCGCCGGTGATGATCGCGGCGAGGTCTTCGAGCTTGCCGCTTCCGCGATAGCTCCTCTCACCGTGATCGGCACGCGGCTTCATCTTCCGCTCGACGCCGGGCGCTTTCTGCTTCGTTTGCGTCTTCGATGGCTTCTTGCCTGGTGTCGGATTGCGCATAATGCGCTGCGGTGCACATGTCATGCATGCGCTTGCGCTGATCCTGGCCATCGCGGTGACGCGGCCGCGGGCTCGCGATCTCGGCGTTGTCATCGGGACGCTGCCGCCCGGGCCGCTCAACGCGATCACCGACGTCGCCGGCGTCCGCGTTGGCCATGCGACACTCGTCCGCGGCGACAACATTCGCACTGGTGTGACCGCGATCCTCCCGCATGGCGGAAATCTGTTTCAGGAGAAAGTGCCCGCGGCGGTCTTTGTCGGCAACGGATTCGGCAAGATCATCGGTACGACGCAGATCGAAGAGCTGGGCGAAATCGAGACGCCGATTCTTCTGACGTCGACGCTCAACGTTCCGCGCGTCGCCGACGCGCTGCTCGACTACATGCTCGCGCTTCCTGGCAACGAGCAGGTGCGCTCGATCAACGCCGTGGTCGCAGAAACGAATGACGGCACGCTCAACGACATTCGGTCGCGGCCGGTCGGACACGATGAAGTTTTCCAGGCGATCAAATCCGCGAGCAGCGGCCCGGTCGAAGAAGGTTCCGTCGGCGCAGGCACGGGCACGATCGCCTTCGGCTTCAAGGGCGGCATCGGAACGTCGTCGCGTCGCGCGGGCGCGTTCACGGTCGGGGTTCTGGTGCAAACCAATTTCGGTGGATC
>QHVX01000088.1 GCA_003222375.1 Acidobacteriota bacterium | reverse complement strand
CAATCCAAACGAATCTGCTGCGATCTCTCGGCGTCACCGGATTTGGCGGCTTTCTCATGTCGTGGACGTACGTCACGCTTCTGGTCGTCTTTCCGGCGGCCTTCATTGCGGGTATCCAATTCCCGGTTTTGATTTCGCTCCTGGGCCGAGGGGAAGAAGAGGTTGGAAGGCAGGTCGGACTCGCGTATGCGTGGAACACTGCAGGCGCGATCGCCGGCTCGCTCGCAGGCGGATTTGGGTTGCTTCCACTGCTGACCGCGCCGGGCGCGTGGCGCGTCTCCATCATCCTCCTCGCACTGCTCGGAATCTCCGCCGCTGCCTTATCGCGCCGCGTGTCGCCCGCGATCATCGCATTGCTCGCCATCGGCGCGACGCTTGCCCTCGGGCCGACGGCGCTGTGGCGACATTCGGGCATTGGTGCCGGCCGCGCGGAAACGCCCGATTCGATCAACGGAACGCGCGAGTGGGTCTACAACAGCCGGCGCGAATTGATCTGGGATGTCGATGGCCGGGAGAGCAGCGTCGCGCTTCTCGACAGCAACGATTACGCGTTCATCGTTAACGGCAAAGCCGATGGCAGCGCGCGCGGCGACGCCGGAACGCAGGTGATGGCCGGCCTCGTCGGCGCAATCCTGCATCCCAATCCGCAGCGCGCTTTGGTCATTGGCCTCGGCACCGGCAGCACGGCGGGATGGCTGGGCGCGATCTCGACCATGCAGCGCGTCGACGTGGTCGAGCTCGAACCGGCGGTGATCGGTGTAGCTCGCGCATGCTCGGCCGTGAATCACGACGTTCTTCACAATCCGCGGGTTCACATCCGCATCGCGGACGCGCGCGAGGTGTTGCTGGTGGCTCGCGACAGGTACGACATCATTTTCTCCGAGCCGTCGAATCCGTATCGCGCCGGAATCGCGAGCCTGTTCACCGAGGAGTTCTATCGCGCTTCGGCGGCACGGCTGAATCCAAACGGGATCTTCCTGCAGTGGCTGCAGGCGTACGACGTCGACACTGAGACGATCCGAACGGTGTTCGCGACGATCGTTCCGGTGTTCGGACACGTGGAAACGTGGACGACAGATACCGGCGATCTTCTCCTCGTCGCGACAAAGGATCCGATTGCGTACAACTTGAATTTCCTTCGCGCGAAAGTCGCCGCCGAACCTTTTCGCAGCGCGATGACGCACGCGTGGCGCGTGGAATCGGCGGAAGGTTTCCTCGCGCATTTCGTCGCGCGCGATTCTCTCGCGCGGACGCTGGCCGCACAGCAGCCGGAGCGAAATACCGACGACCGCACTCTCATCGAATTCGGTTTCGCCCGCGGCCTCGGCACAGGGCGTTTCAATTTGGACGAAATCGTTGCGGCCGCCCGCGCGCGCAACGAAGATCGTCCCGCACTGATGCTCGGCGC
This sequence comes from Acidobacteriota bacterium, assembly GCA_003222375.1. Taxonomy (GTDB): domain Bacteria; phylum Acidobacteriota; class Thermoanaerobaculia; order Gp7-AA8; family Gp7-AA8; genus Gp7-AA10. The sequence continues at coordinate 19,291 of QHVX01000088.1, read as the reverse complement.
GCCGGACTGGAACGCGTGGGCGTCGAATCGCGCAACCATCCATCACATCAATGGACTGCCGAAAGGCTCTACCGCAATCGATCAAGCGAGACATCGGGCGGCCGTCGAATACGAGAATGCGAATCTGTCGCGCGTCCTCGCTGAGTGGCGTGCGCATTCCTGGCCGCCGGTGAACACGGGCGAGTTGATCATGGTCGCCGAATCGCTGGCCGACGGAGATAGCGGCGCGGCTGAGGCTTATGCGGAGCAACTGCGGCCGTGGCAACCGACAGACGCCGACGCCGTCCTGGCGCGCCTTCAATTCCGTTTAGGGAAGATCGATCAAGCTGCGGCGTCACTCGAACGCGTGTTCGTGCGCAGCCGGACCGATCCCTGGGCGACACCCGGCGCCGTCAGCCGGTCACTCGATCTGTCCCTTCTGATCGCAAAGAACCACCTGTATGCGTCGCGCATGTTCCACGCGCTGGAGAAACCGTTTGCGGCCGGCCAGTGGAACGACACGCGGAAATTCTTTCGTGCGCTGATCGCGAATCAGATGGAGGGCTGCGGACCGCACACCGTTGCCGCGTTGCGCGATCTCGAGCCGTGGCCGCCGTGGAGGCGCGATCTGCTCACGCTCCGTCGCGATTGCTACGGAAGCTCGATGCTGACGAACCTCTCCAGGCGCGCGCAGCGCGATCTGAATGACTTCATCGCTGCCGAGCCATCGCCGCTGCTGCCTCCGAGTCAGTCGCCTTCCGAATCTTCTTCAGATCAGCAATGAACTTCGCCATCTCCGCGCGACGCTGATCGTCGGACGGTGCGCGGAGGATCGAGGATGGATGGACGGTCGCAGTGACGAACGGAGCGAGCGGCGATTGCACGAAGGTCGCGCGCTGCGTGCTCACTTTGAACTTCGACCCGAGGATCGCCTGCGCCGCGGTGGATCCGAGGCAGATGATGACACGGGGTTTGACGACGTTGATCTCGGCCTCCAGCCAGGGACGGCAGGCGTTGATCTCCATCGCGTTCGGCTTCTTGTGAATGCGCCGCTTTCCGCGCGGCTCCCATTTGAAGTGCTTGACGACGTTGGTCACGTAGACCTTCGATCGATCGATTCCCGCCTCGACCAGCGCCTTATCGAGCAGGTTTCCGGCCGGCCCCACGAACGGTTTTCCCTGCAGATCTTCCTGATTGCCGGGCTGCTCGCCGACAAACATTACGGTCGATGTCGGTTTCCCTTCGCCAAAGACCGTTTGCGTTCCTGTTCGCCACAGGTCGCAAGCCTGGCAGCCGGCGGCTGCAATCTGTAGTTTCTTGAGAGTCGGGCGTGACGGCACCAGCGGCGACGCGTCACCTTGCTCGCGGATCACGGAAATCGGCAAAGCATTGCCCGTTCCAGTCAGCCGGTGTAACGTCCCACCCCGTTCGGGAACGATATGATCGAATCAGGAGGAGACATGAGGAAAATCGTCTCTTTGGGCATTCTTTTCTTGGTTGTTCTTTTCGGTTGCAAAAAGAATGAGCCGGCTCCGACATCAACGGTAAGCACGGAAACGACTGCCACCACCGCGACGGTCGCGCCGACGCCGCAGCCGACTGCGACGACTGCCACTACAGCCACCGTCACTTCAGCCGCACCGACGACCGGCGTCGTCGCCAGCACAGATGGAGAGACCAGCGGTACGCACATCGATGTCACGGAATTCAAGCGCGCGAGCGGCAACACGGTCAGCTTGAAATTCGTCCTCACCAACAGCGGCAGCGACTCGTTCGCAATGTATGGTCACAAGCTCGGTGACCACGACATGAGGCACGACTACAAGTCGGTGGGCGGGATTCATCTCGTCGATCCGGTCAATAAGAAGAAGTATTTCGTGGTTCGAGACTCCGAGCAGAAGTGCATCTGCAGCAACGAAGTCGCCGATGTGAAGCCCGGCGAGAAAGTGAATCTGTGGGCGAAGTTCCCCGCCCCGCCGCCCGACGTAACAAAGGTCACCATCGAAGTCCCGCACTTCCAGCCGATGGACGACGTGCCGATCTCGCAATGATTCGACGTGGACTCATCATCGCGCTCTTCGCGCTTCCGGCGTTTGGTCAGGAGACCGGAAGGACTGTCGATTTCGCGCCAACGCAGATCCTCGATCTCCAGTTCAAGATCACAGATCTGAGCGGCAACCCGGTATCGGAAGTTGCCGGAACTGTTCAGGACCTCCAGGTCAAGGAGATCGGCAACGAAGTTCGAATTGATCTCAACGCCGATGTCTTGTTCGACTTCGACAAGGCCGACCTTCTACCGAGAGCTCAGGAGACGTTGACGAAAGCCGCCGCGATCATCAAAGAACGCGCGAAAGGCACAGTGCAGATCAACGGTCACACCGATTCGAAGGGCGACGACGCGTACAACATGAAATTGTCCGATCGGCGGGCGAATTCGGTGCGCGACTGGTTCCGCACGAAAGGCGGCCTGGCGAGCTTCCATTTCAACACCAAGGGATTCGGCGAGACGCAACCGGTCGCGCCGAACACCAAGCCTGATGGCAGCGATGATCCGGAGGGACGCCAGAAGAATCGTCGGGTGGAGATCATCCTCACGAAGGGGTAGTCATGAAAACGAACATTCTTCTTGCCCTGGTTTTTGTTGCCGGAACGATTCACGCCGAAACTCTCAATGTGAAGTTGGCGGCCAGCCCGCCGGCAAGCGCAGCGGCCGGGACGACGGTGACGCTGACAACTTCCGCGAGCGTCGTCACTCGGCTTGTCACGACGCCAATCCGGCAGACGACAACGCCGCCGCTCAGCTATCGATACACGGCGACCCGCACCTCGCCTTGCCAGGAGACGATGCCGATTGGCGGCAACGGCGCGACTACGGTTTGGACTGTTCCGCCGACGAAAGCCGGCCAGTACAACATCAGTGTCACGGTGACCGGCGCGATTCCGCCGTCGGGTATCACTCCGGGAACGGCCACGACGTCCTACACGTTGACCAACAACAGCGGACTCGCTCCGGTCAGCCTAACGGCCAGTTCGACGACGGGGCCAGGTACGATCTCGGTTTCCGCGAGCGTCGCGCCTCCGGGCGCACTTGCATACACGTATCGATGGGCGCTGAGTTGTTTGTCCATGCTGCCGGGCCCACATCCGTGCTCTGCCAGTTTTCCGATGAAAGAAGGTCCGCAGAATTCGGCCTCGTGGCCGTCCGTGACCATCAGCGATCCGGGACCGCTTCGATTCCTTGTCCACGTCGATGCGATCGGTCAAGGCGGCGGAAGCTGCACTCTCAACTCCGGATCAGCGTCGACGCAGTAGGACGCCTCAGGACGTAGGCGAAAACGCGATCGTCGATCCTACCCAGGTGAAGTCTTTGTTGAAGGCGACGCCGAGCAGTTTGCCCCGCGAGAGGCGGACAAGGTTTTGCGACAGGATCGGCTCGCGCTCATCGTCTGGGCGCAGGAACATCATTCGAATCTCGATTTTCACTCCGCCGCCGTCGGCCGCCTTGAGCGCCGGCGCGTATTCGATTTTCTCCTGAACGCACCACTGATCGCGCTCGTTCGCCGGCAACCGCGCGAGATCTTCGGCGGTCGGCTCGACATTCACGCCGCCGCCCGCGAACGAGAACAACGGCTTGAGCACGTATTTGCCGAGATCTTTCGGTGTGCCGCGCAGGTCGGAGACAAACGTCGCTTTCGGCACGGCCGGATGATCGAGAAAGGGCAGTGAATACTTCGACCAGACCCAATACCAGTTCGGATACGGCGACCATTCGACGTCCAGCTCTTCGCGGTAATCGAACGGTGTCTGCACGTCTTTTCGGATCAGCTCATCAAATACTACACGATTATATATACGCTTAATGTGTGTATCTCCACGATAGAGCTTGCGTCCACGTTTCGTCAGTTCGCGCGGATCGACGGAGTCGACGTTCAGCAGAAGCTTCGTCGCATGGAAGTCGGGCGATGTCTTCTGCGTGGGCGGATCGATATCCAGCAGCACGACCTCCCTTGGATCGTGATTGCCGACGACCGTGCGGCGCATGAGATCGACGAAGCCGGCTCGATCGAGTCCCGAAAACCAGCACGACCAGTCGCTGTTGAGGCCATCCATCTTCGCGAGCATGTCGACGAAAGCGTCGCGTTGGACGACTTGCAATGCCGTCAGCGAAGGAAATCCCTGGAGCTCGATCAACTTCGGAGCGTACTGGCCGTTTTCCTCGACGACCGCGAAGTCGATCTGCGCGAAGCTCGGAAGCCGATCCATTGCGGGCCCGTTCCAGCGGGCCGGGATCGCGCGCTTCATTCGCTCGATGCGTTTCGGATCGGAGAGTTGCCCGATGATCTCCCTGGCGCTCTTGACGGCCCGCGCCTTGAAATCGTCGGTCAGGAAAATCGGCGTCTCGGCGAGGCGAAATTCGAACTTGCAGTTGAGGCGCGCCGCGAGATCGCGTTGATACGAGTCGTAGAGCTCTTGCGTGAATCGCCGGTTGAAAGGCTCGCGGTATCGGGCATCCATGCGGCGTGGAGTGTACATTTGTCCGATCTCGCACCCGCTCGCGTTCGATCGCAGCCGGAAGAATGCCGGCAAGCGCGGCGGGATCGACCACCGTCATCCTGAGCGGAGCGAAGGATCTCAAAGCTGCGTGTCGCGAGACCCTTCGCCGTCTTCGCGGCTCAGGGTGACGTAACGGCGTCCGCGCACCGCTCCGCGATCAATTCCGAGACGTAGTGACGCAGAGGGCCGAGGAACGTGTATTCCGAGGTCAGACGGCTCTGGTGGTCGTTCTCGCCCTGAAGCAATGAACCCATCGTGTCGGAGCGCTCGCGAAACCAGGTCTCGGTGACCTCGCCGTGCAGTCGTTTTTCATCGAGCACTGATAGCACGTGCTCGCGGTCGATGATCTCCGGATGATGATTCACGCCGTAAACCCGCGGCATCTGGCCATCGGAGTCGCGCGCGAACTCGAGCATCGTCACGGCGGCGCTGTTCTCGCTTTCGGCCGCCGGTGTCCTCGAGAATCATGTCGAACAGGCGGTTGTCGATGACGCGATAGTGCCGGTGGTCGGCCAGCTCTTTCGAGAATCGCGAGAACCACGGATGCTGCGTGCCGGCATCTGAAAGCACGTTGGTTGGAATGCCGCTGCTCTTTTCTTCGCGCAGGACCGGTGTGGCAGCTCCCGACCAGCGGCACATGAGGCCGAACGAATGACAAATCCCCACCAAGCTCGCTTTCGGATGGCCGACGATCGAGTCAAACAGGTGGAAGAGCGGTCCTTCCCAGCCCGCCGATTCGCGCACGCCCTGCGCGAACCACGAGATGCCGTCGTTCTTTCGCGGATCGAGGTGGCCCGGCCCGCCGGTGGCGACGTAGACCTGGAATCGTCCGTCCGGTGTTCCGGGCAACATGCCGCTGCGCCGGACGTCGTATGAAAGCGCGCGCACTTTGACTCCCGCCGAGACGAGCGCCTGCCGCGACAGCTCAGCGGCGTCGAGAATGGCATGGATGATCTGATCGTGGCCGAGGTTCGGCCAGCGATGGTTCATGTCGAGCACGGCGATATCGAGCCGGTTATGGTCGGTCGGCGGAGCGGAGTCTACGATCCGCGCGTACTCGAAAAAGTCATAGCTGTCGTGAATATCGCGTTTCTTCATTGCCACGCGTCACGATGCGAGGGAGATGCCGTATTCCGTCTCCCCGATGATGTAGTCGACGACCGCGCGCAGGTCTTTGGTCTCTTCGTAGATCTTCAATTGTCTGTCCGCTCCGGTCCGATTCAGAATTTGTCGCGCGTAGTAAACGTCCTTGCGCGATCCCAGCTCGTCGACAACATCATCGATGAACTCGAGCAGTTCGTCCAGAAGCGCGCCGAACGGCACCTCGCTGCGTTTGCTGAAATCGATCAGCTTTCCTTCGGTGCCGAACCGTGCCGCCCGCTGTTTGTTCTCGTTCAGCAGCGCCTGCCGGTAGACCCGCCAGGTGAGGTTGCTGCTGTGCAGCTTCCACAGCTTCACGGTCACGGCCTGGAAGAGCGCCGCGAAGCAAATGGTCTCGTCCACGCGCATTGGAACATCGCAGATGCGGTATTCGAGGGTCGGGAAAAACGCGTGCGGACGAACGTCCCACCAGATCTTCTTGCCGTTGTCGATACAACCTGTCTTGACGAGAAGCTGCACGTACTCGTCGTAGTCGCTCCACGATCGGAAGTAGTCCGGCAGCCCTGTGCGTGGAAAACGCTCGAAGACTTTCGCGCGGTAGCGCGAAGATGTGCGGCAGAAAGTAACGGGCCGCGTTCATGATGTCGATGCGCGTGTCGTTGTCTTCGACCGCGACGTGCACGTGGAGTCCGAAGATGAGATTCGCGCGCGCGACCATCTGCAGGTCGTAGACGATCCGGTCGTACCGCGCAGCAGGCGTGATCGGAACCGAAGACCAGTGCGAGATGGGGTGGGTTCCGGCCGCAGCAATGCGGAGATTGTTCTCGCGCGTCAGCCGAATGATCTCGCCCCGCAGGCGCATCACCTCGCGCCGCGCCTCCGTGACGTTTTTGCAGATCGGAGTGCCGACCTCGATCACCGGGTCGTGCATCTCGCGCTTGATCTCTTCCTTCAGCCTCTTTTCGCCTTCCGCGAAGAGCTCCTGGATGTGCGATTTGAGCTCGCGCGTTCCGGGATCGACAACCTGAAATTCCTCTTCAATCCCGAGAGTGAAGGTCGGATCAGGCAAGCGGTTGCTCCACCGGTTTCGACACCGGCATTCTCTTCGGCCAGCTTCCTGTCAGCTCGAGAGCCTTCTCGCCGGTCGCGATCTCGAGCAGTACCTCCGCCATGTTGTTGACGACCCATTCGAAATTGCTCTGACCGACGGAGAAGAGATCGGCATCGGGCGCGCAGTTCATGAAATCGATGGCGTAAGGGACTCCGTCGCGAACCGCCAGCTCCACGGTGTTCATGTCGTAGCCGAGAGCGTCGCAGAGCGCGATCGCATCGCGGCGGAGGCGCGCCTCGAATTTCGCGTCGAGCGGAGGCGGATTCTGCACGTATCGCAGATGGTGCGGCTGTTTCGGATCGTAAGCCATCAAATGGACACGCTTGCGGCCGAGGACATAGCAGCGGTAGTAGGTCTCGAACTCGATGGCTTCCTGCGCCATCATCGTCAGATCGCGCGTCTGATCGTAGGCCGCAAAGAATTCCTGCGGCGAATTGCATTTGTAGACATCTTTCCAGCCACCGCCATACGCCGGCTTCATGAAAACGGGGAATTTGAGGTACTCGAAGACTTCGTCCCAGTTCACCCACCGCATGTTCCGGAACGATTTGGCCTCGGTGTTAGGCGGATATTGCTTGTGCGGCAACAGCACCGTGCGGGGAACCGCCACGCCGACGGATTTCGCAACGAGGTTGTCGAAGAATTTGTCGTCGGCCGACCACCACACCGGGTTGTTGACGATGCGGACGCCGGAGGCCATCGCACATTTCAGATACGTGCGATAGAACGGGATCTCGTGGCTGATGCGATCGAGGATCACGTCATAGACGAACACGCCGTCATCCTTCAAATACGAAATCTCCATCGGCATCGCCTCGGCGCGCTCGCCAGCCTTCCGGTTGATGGCCTCGATGAGCGCCCACGGAAACGTGTCTTCCATTCCGAACAGGAGTCCGATCCTGTTTTTTCGCATATGGGCCTGCGAGTATAGAGTCTCCGCATGTATCGGGAGTACGGGAAGTGGTGGAGCCCTTCGCTGGGGCGGGATATGGAGTATTTGTGGTTCGGCAAATTCGGCCGCCCAGTGATGCTCTTCCCGACCTCCGGCGGCCGCTTCTTCGAGAACGAGGACTTCAAGCTGACGGACTCCCTGGCCGACAAAGTCGATGCCGGCCACATCCAACTCGTGTGCGTCGATTCAGTCGATAACGAGAGTTGGTACAACCGGAACGTGCATCCGGGTATCCGAGCCGCGCGACACGCGCAGTACGACTCCTATCTGCGCAACGAGATGATTCCTTACACGTTCAATCGCGCGCAGCGCGGTGATCTCGTCGTCTACGGTGCGAGTTTCGGCGCCTACCACGCAGCGAATCTCGCGGGCCGTTATCCCGATCTCGTCAGCCTCGCGATCTGCTTCTCGGGCCTCTACGACATCCATCAATTTCTCGACGGCTACTGGGACAACAACTGCTATTTCAATTGCCCGACGGCGTACCTCCCGAACATGGATGGCGAATGGGTGGGCAAGCTGTCGCGTGTGGGATGGGTCATCGCGACAGGTGAACACGACACGCTGGTGCAGAAGAATCGGGAGTTCTCGGGGCTTCTTTGGTCGAAGGGAATCCCGAATCACTTGGAGATCTGGGGCGGAGTGTTCGGCCACGACTGGCCGTGGTGGCGCGAACACTTGCGGCGGTTTGTGTAGGGGCGTCATCCTGAGCGCAGCGAAGGATCTCTGCGGCCGAGATCCTTCGCCGTCTGTGCGGCTCAGGATGACTGACGTTACCGTGCCTGCCGGCCCATGTAATCGCGGAAAGTCGACGCGGGAACGCTGCCGGAGATCGTCACGGAGTCGTCCGTGCGCGAGACGTTGAATCTGCGAAGGACGGTCACGAGATCTGGCTGCTTCTCCTGAACGGCGAGGCGCATCGCGGAGAGTGCGCCGCGAAGGGTGTCTTCGACGAGCTGCAACGTCTCGGGATCGTTCGACAGCCCAAAGGCGCCGAGTTTCAAAGCGTCGCCGCTGTCGGTCGCCCACAGCGCGACGGTCGTGACCGTTTTCAAGGCGCTGTTGAGCGCCGCACCGGGCGCCGAGTTGCTCGAGACGTGCGGTCCGTCCGCGAAGCGTTTCGCCCGCGTGACGTCGACGATCGCCCACGCCGTCGCGCCTCGATCGATGCGTCCGAGATCGCGGGCCAGGCCTCCTGCAGACATGAACGAAGTGCCGCCCGAAGCGCGGGCCGCGAGCGCTTCGACGACCGCGCCTTCAGTTCCGATGATGGCAAGGTGCGAATCGGGGAACGCAACCGCGCCGCTGCGATCGTCGCGCTCAGTCGGAAGGATGAAATACGTGCCGTGAGCGGAGCTCCTTTTCTCGGCACCGCGGGCGACGAGAGCTCGCGTCAGGCGATCGGCGTTGAAGCGGCCGTCGGCGGCGATCAGAATGTCTGCATCGTGACCGAGCGGCGTCCGCAGCGTGGTCGCGACCATGACAACGTCGATGTCGCGCGTCGGCTGCAGGCCGGCCTCGCGCAGAAATCTTTCGGCGTCGCCGTGTGCGCTGACCTTGTCGGTCTGCTCAAACAGCGTCGAGGAGAGCGGACTCGATCGCATTTCCGCGAGCTTGACGACCCCGACCGTCACGGCGTCGCTGGGTATGAGCGACAGCGCGTCCGTTTTTGCCAAGACGGGAACAGCAAGGAGGAGCGCAGCGCAGGCAGCAGCAAGACAGACTACGCCGAAAGCGGCGGTAGTGATGAACGGCATCGGGCTGAGCGCGGCCGCGATTCGCATTGGCACCTGATCGCCCGCGACATACGCCACCACGGCCTGGCCGAGCTCCGCGGTCTTCGGTATGACCCAGTACAGCGCGTTGATCATCGTCGCCTGCCACTCTTTGGACAGCGCGGCGGCGATCCGCTCGTGGCCGACGAGCATGAGGCCAAAGAAAAACAGGCCGTAGGTCGCCATGATCGAAACCGCGGTCGACGAGGTCACCACGCCGACGGCGAATGCGAATGCCAGCAGCGTTCCGATCACAAAAAGCATCACGGCCCCGGCGAGGAAGAACCGCGGGTGCACGACGTGCGTCTTCCACATCACGATCAGCCAAATCGATCCGATGAGGTAGATGACGTTGCTGCCAGCGAGGATCAGTCCCGCAACGTAGCGCGAAAGCAGCAGCTTCACGCGCGAGACAGGCCGCGACAAGTAGAGATCGACGGTGCCTTTTTCCTGCATCCGGGGGACGAGGTGCGCGGTGGCGAAGATCGCGAGAAATGTGCAGAGGAAGTAGAGGACAACCGAAAATCCGGACTCGAATCCGAGGACCAGACGTTCGATGCTGATGCTGTGATCGGGCGGCATCTGCATTTCTTTGCCGAACAGGGTGGCGCCGGCCAGCGCGCCGTTGACGATGTCGAGATTGATCGCCGACGCGAAAATGATGATGAAAATAGTTGACAATAAAAAGTACGCAATCAGCGTCCAGCGCGCGGCGGCCTCGCGCATCACGTCTTCGATGTTGGCGACGAGTACTTTCATGCGCGCACCAGATCCACAAACACATCTTCCAGCGTCGATCGCATCGGCGAGAGCTCGCTGACCAGCCCACCGCGTGCGCGGATCTGATCGAGCATCGCGTTCAGTTGCTGCAGATCGTCGACCGACAGCTCGACGTGGCCGTTCACACGCTCGCCGTGGAACTGCGCCAGCAACGCGTCGTCAATCGCCGTCGCGATCACTTTGTACTTGGCGGTCTGCCGCGTCAGCTCCTCGACGCGTCCGGCTGCCACGACTTTTCCCGATCGCAACACCGCGACGCGATCGCATGTCATCTCGATTTCGGAGAGCAGATGCGAATTCACGAGGATCGCCGCTCCGTTTTTCGCTTCGTCGCGCAGCAGATCGCGGATCTCGCGGCGCCCGACCGGATCGACACCGTCCGTCGGCTCGTCGAGCAAAAGCACGTTGGGCGAATGGATCAGTGCCGCGGCGAGGCCGAGGCGCTGGGTCATACCCTTCGAAAACTTCTTCACCCGCACGTCAATCCACTGCGCGATATTGAGCTTTTCGAGAAGCTCGACGCTGCGCCGCTTGATCGTCGCCGAATCGAGTCCCGACATGCGGCCAAAGATCGACAATGTCTGACGCGCCGTGAGGTACCCAGGAATCTTGTGCCCTTCAGGAAGATAACCGACGCGGCGGCGGCTTTCGGGATCCGAAACCGGCAAGCCTGCGATTCGCGCCGTCCCCTCGGTCTGATGAGTAAGGCCGAGCAGGATTTTGACGGTAGTGGTCTTGCCGGCTCCGTTCGGGCCTAGCAAGCCGAAAAGCTGGCCTTGCGGAACGGCCAGATCGATGCCATCGAGCGCGGTGATCCGGCCGCGGGTGATCGATGTTCGATACACCTTGCGGAGACCGCGGACTTCGATGGCCGGACCATCCATTGGTAAGGGTGTCTACGTGGGAAGGGGTGTGGGGTTGCGCCGGTTCTGTATCATCGCCCACTCTGGCAACCCATGTCGGACGCCGCAATATTCTTCGACCCATCGCGCCGCCGTTGGTGGTGGATCAAGCGACTGGGAACGCTTTTCGGCCTCTTTGCGGTCGTCACGATCAGCGTGTGGCTGGTCAGCCTCCTGACCATTCCCTTTCTCCCCGGCATTCCTGGCATCACGGTTCCGATTAAGCGCTCCCTCAAACGGGTCATCCATTTGCCGCCCCACACCACGCGGCTCACCCAGTTCGCTGCGAAGCGTTATCAAGCGAAGCTGCTGACGCAGATCAGCCACGACAATCAGGTTTACATCGCAAAAGCTTCGAAGCCGCCGATCAAAGGCAGCAACATCGTCGCGGCATTCTACGCACCCTGGCTCGAAACCGGACTGCACTCGCTTCAAGCCAATGCTTCGAAGATGACGCATCTGATGCCGTCGTGGGTGCATCTGCAGGAAGGTGCCAAAGGCCTCGATCTCCACGACTGGGATCCGGCGATGGTGCCCCACAACAAAGAAGTGCTGAAGATCGCGCGCGAGAACAACCTCAACATCGTGCCCGTGTTCAGCAATGCCGAGTTGAGCGACTTCGATTCGAAGCGCGTTCACATTCTGCTCAGCGACCCTGCGATTCAGGCGGAGATCATCCTGAAGCTGCGGCAGTGGGTCCTCATCAACAACTTTCAGGGCATCAATGTCGACTTCGAGAACATTCCGGCGGCCGACCATCGCCTCTATCTCCCGTTTTTGCGGCGTTTGAAGGTGGCGTTCGCGCCGTATCACCTCGTCGTGAGTGCCGATCTCGAAGCGGCGCAGGACACCAATTGGCGTGAGGCGGCTGCAATCTGCGATTACGTCGTCGTCATGGCGTACGACGAGCACGGTTCCGGGACGAAAACGCCCGGTCCGATCGCGTCGATCAGTTGGTATCGCGGCGTTCTCGATCACGCGATCCGCGACGTCCCTCCCGAAAAGCTCGTCCTCGGCCTCGCGAACTACGCGTATGACTGGGAGGAAGGGCGGGACTGGGCGGATCCGCTCAACTATCAATCGGCCCTGATTGCCGCGGAGAAATACCACGACGGTGAGAAGCCGGAACAGATCGTCGACTTCGACGATCAGTACATGAACCCGACGTTTTCGTACGACGACGACGCCGGCAAGCATCACGAGGTGTGGTTCCTCGACGCCGTCACGGCAGCGAATCAATGGCTGATCGCGCAGAAGCGTGGCGTTCGCGGCGTCGCCGTCTGGGTCCTGGGATCCACCGACCCATCGATCTGGGATTTCCTCGATCGCAGGCATTTGAATCGGCCGCCCGACATCCAGAACCTGCAACGTGTGCACTTCCCCTACGACGTCGACTTCGAAGGCGAAGGCGAAATCGCACACGTCGATGCCGAACCGAAAGACGGCGAGCGCTCCCTCGAGATCGATCCCAACACCGGACTGGCGGTCGACGAGTCGTATCACACGTTCCCGAAGTCGTTCGTCTCACGATCGATGACGGGCCGGCCGACCCATACACGGCGCAGATGCTCGACGTCTTGAAGCGCTACAACGCCAAAGCGACGTTCTTCCTGATCGGTCAGAACGCCGAGCGTTATCCGAATCTCGTTCGCCGCATCTGGAACGAGGGCCACGAGATCGGAAATCACAGCTTTACGCATCCGAACGTCGGCACGATCTCCGAGCGCCAGGCGCGCCTCGAGCTGACCGCAACGCAGCGCGTTTTTCAGAGCCTGCTGCATCGGTCGACCGTACTGTTTCGTCCGCCCTACAACGCCGACGCCGAGCCGACTTCGCTCGAAGAAGTCCGTCCCATTCAACTCGCGTCAGACATGCACTACATCACGGTGCTGGAGTTTCTCGATCCGCAAGACTGGAACACGCAGGTCGTGGAGAACGGAATCGTCCGGCGCCGAACAGCAGAAGAGATGCTGCAGACCGTATTGATGCAGATCAAGACGGAGCACGGCAGCAGCATTCTTCTCCATGACGGCGGTGGCGATCGCAGCGAAACGGTGAAGCTGATCCCGATGCTCATCACCGAGCTGCGTAAAGAGGGCTACTCCTTCGTCACGGTCTCCCAGCTCCTCGGCAAGACGCGCGACGACGTCAATCCGCCCGTGAAGAACACCGACCGGCTGATGTTGGCAAGCGACCGCATGGTGTTCGAGGCGATCTACGTTTTCGAGCTGTTCCTCAGCATCGCGTTCATCTCCGCCATTGTTCTCGGCACGCTCCGCGTCATCTTCGTGACGGTCCTGGCAATCATCTCGAGGGTCAAAGCACGGCGGGCGCACTTCGACGAAGGCTATCGGCCGACAGTCAGCGTCGTGATCGCAGCCTTCAACGAAGAGAAGGTGGTCTCGCGCACGATTCGCGCTGTGCTCGCGAACCGGTACGAGACCCTCGACATCATCGTGGTCGACGACGGCTCGACCGATGGCACTTCAGCCGAGGTTCTGCGCGACTTCGCGGGTCATCCGAAGATCCGGCTTCTCCGCCAGGAAAACGGCGGCAAAGCCTCGGCGTTGAATCGCGGGATTGCCGAAGCGACGGGCGAGATCATCATCGCGCTCGACGCCGACACGATTTTCGCGCGGCACACGATCGCGAACCTGGTCCGTCATTTCGCAAACGCGAACGTCGGCGCAGTCGCCGGAAACGTCAAGGTCGGCAATCGCATCAATCCGCTGACGTACTGGCAATCGATCGAGTACATCACCAGCCAGAATCTCGACCGCAGCGCGTACACCGTGATCAATTCGGTCAACGTCGTGCCGGGTGCGGTGGGCGCGTGGCGCCGCACCGCGATCGTGCAAGCAGGCGGATACACGACCGACACGATGGCCGAGGACATGGACCTGACGTGGCGGATCCGTCGGAACGGATGGCGCATCGAGACCGACAACGACGCGGTCGGCTACACCGAAGTGCCTGACAGTTTTGCGGCCTTGTTTCGCCAGCGATTCCGGTGGGCGTTCGGAACGCTGCAGTCGCTGTGGAAACATCGCCGTGCGTTGGGCCGCTACGGCTGGTTTGGAAAGGTGATGTTGCCGTCGCTCTGGCTTTTCCAGGTCCTCTTCCAGGTCTTGTCGCCGCTGATCGATCTCCAGATTTTGTGGACGTTGAGCAACGTGATCGGCACGTGGCTCGCGCGCGGCGGACGCAGCGGCGATTGGCAGCCGCTGCCGCAGGCACTCGCGTCGCTTTACGTCATCGGTTTCATGTACGCGTTCTTCTTCGTCGTCGAGCTGATCGGATCGGCAGTCGCGTTCAAGCTCGATCGCGAAGACGGCCGCGTGCTCATGTGGCTGTTCTGGCAGCGATTCCTGTATCGGCAGTTGATGTACGCCGTCCTTCTGAAATCGCTCAGGACGGCGATCATCGGCATGCGTGCCGGCTGGGGCAAACTCGACCGCAAAGGAACAGTCGACGTGGTTGTCGAGCCGGAGCCCGTTACGTCATCCTGAGCCGCGCAGACGGCGAAGGATCTCGCCGCCGAGATCCTTCCGCTTCGCTGCGCTCAGCGTCAGGATGACGAAGTCACCGCGCTTCAGCCGTGACGTGCACCGCCTGGAAGCGGTGTTCGACGACGTTCCAATCGATGTTCGCCAGGAACGCGTCGATGTATTTCGGCCTGTCGGCAGGCTTGTAGTCGAGCAGGAACGCGTGTTCCCAGACGTCCATCACGAGCAGCGGAACAAATCCCGCGACGTTGCCGGTCTCGTGCAGCTCGATCCAATGATTCGAGACGAGTCCTGTCTTTGGATCGAGATAGCAGATTGCCCAGCCGACGCCGCGCATTTTCCCGACGCTGACGAAGTCGGTGCGCCAGATCTCGTAGCTCGGAAACGTCCGCTCGACCGCGCTGCGGAATTGTGATCCGCGCGCGGCATCGCCGCCGCCGCCCTTCTTCATGTTTCCGAAGTAGTACTCGTGGAGCACCATGCCGTTGTACTCGAATCCGAGACGGCGGGTGAGCTCGGAGTAGGCGGGCATTTCCTCCTGGTCGACTTTTCCATCCGCGAGGATGGCGTGGATTCGCGCGCTGAGGTCGTTGGTGGCCTTGACGTAGCCTTCGTAAAGCTTGAAATGCATCTCGAGGGTTTTGTCCGAGATGCCGATCAGTCCGCTGAGATTGAATTGTTGAGGTTTGTAGATTTTCGTTTCCATGCGGTCATGCAATGCACGACGCACACCGGAACGACGCGTAAACGAACGGATAGTTCGGACGGAACCAATTACGAAAACTGCGTCGAACCAGGTCGCGGGCGGTGGCCGGCGAGGCGCCCTTCAGTACGTAGTGCTGGCCGTCGAAGAAATCGATCGAGTAATTCGGATACGACACCATCGGCCGGAATCCCTTGAAGCCGGCGAAACGCGTCGACGTCCACTCCCATCCGTTGCCGACGAGATCGTGTATGCCCCATGCGCTCGCGCCCGCCGGGTACGAGCCAACCGGGACGGGATCCCAGTTCGCGAAGTCGAAGTTGCCGCGGGTCGCATCGGGCGGTTCGTTGCCCCACGGATAAAGCCTCTCTTCGCCCGATGGAGTTCCGAACGCCGCGCGGTGATATTGCGCCTCGCTCGGCACCTGCTTGCCGCACCACTCGGCGAACGCAGCGGCTTCGTCGTGCATTGCGTACACCGGCGCGTCGAGCGGCAGCGGAGTCAATTCGAACATTCCGCGCCAGAACCAGTTGCCATCGCGTTTCGCCCAGAAATGCGGAGGCGCCGCGCCCGTGGCCCGCATATAGTCAAGATATTGACCATTTGTCACATTGTAGCGATCGATTTCGAAGGCCGGGACTTCCACGCGGTGTGCCGGAAACTCGTTGTCCCAGCCGAAGCCACCATCATTTCCGACGGTCGCGATCCCGGCGGGGATCTTAACGGTGCCGAGTGCCGAGTGCCGAGTGCCGAGTGGTGATGAAGGGCAGAGCGGCTTCCTCGCGTTCTTTTTTTCGTACGGCATCTCGTGAAACATGTACAGCAGCGTTTCCTGATGCATCTGCTCGTGTTCGAGGATCGCGGTCGCGGCTTCTCCGCCGTCGTCTTCAATCGCCTCCTCGCGCAATGCGTGTTCGATGAGGGCATCGGCTTTCGCCCCGTACTCCTGCACGCATCTGCGTGACGGCCATTGACTCGATGACGGATTCGCAGCGTCGATGTTTTCGGGATCGATGCCGCGCTCGAACAGAACCTCGTAGCCGACATCGACGCCGGGCTGCTTCAGCGAGAGCTTGATCAGTGTGTTGACAACAAATGCCGGCAGGTGGCCTTCATAGAAAACAATCGGATTGCGAAGCGGAATCGGTCGCTCGTAGTAGGTCTCGGGCTTCGGTATCGCAAAGATTTCGCGCGAACGCGCGCGTCCTTCGCGGAACCATTGCAGCAGCCTGCCGCGGTCTAACGACATGCGGGGAATTCTACGTCGGTACCGTTTCCGCGATGGGAACTTCGACCACGCGGTACGGTAGCTGGTCGGGAAACGCTCTCTTGAGCAGCGGCAGCGCGACGTTGTATACGGCCGCATTGCCCTTCGTCCGGCCTTCGAGCGTCCCGTGATGCGCGTGACCGTGGAAAACGACGCTGCAGCGATAGCGATCGACCACTTCCTCGAGCCGCGTCGATCCGAGGAACGCGATGATTTCAGGCGGCTCGCCTTCAACGGTCGCCTGGATCGGCGAGTAGTGCAGGACGGCGATCTTTTGGGGGGTGCGCAGACGTGCTAGCGCCGCTTCCAGCTTGAGCGCCTCTTCGATCGTCTCGTGCACGAAGTGCTTGATGATCTCCTCGCCCCAGGCGCCGAGGGCACGACGACCGAAGCCGCCACCGAATCCCTTGACGCCGCCGAAGCCGACCCCGTCGATCTCCGTCGATGAGCCATCCAACATCGTGACGCCGCTGTCGGTGAGGATCTTGACAATCTCGTCCTGCTTGCCGCTTTCGAAATCGTGATTTCCGAGGACGCCCAGCGCTGGAATGCGAAGCGAGGTCGTGATGTCCCGCGCGAGAAGGCGCGCTTCCTCCGCCGCGCCGTAGTCGGTGAGGTCGCCGCACAGAAGAAGAACGTCGGCGGCTTGCGAGACTTTCGCAAACATCTCGGCGTAGGCACCTTGCGACGTCTTCTTGGCGTGAAGGTCGGCCACCGCCGCAATGCGGAGCGTTTCTTTCTCGGCCATTACTTGCTTCCGTCCTGATCGATCCCCGCCGTCCAATGCGCGATCTGTTCCGCATTCATTTTGCCATTCGGCTGCAGGCGCGCATCTTTGTATCCCCACAGATCGATATCGATCAGATACTGCTGGCGCGAAATGATGGTGCCGTAACAGGTCTTGTCGGCGTCGTCGTCGCCACGGCGCATTTCGGCATCGACACGTTTCGCCATCTCGTCCATCACCCAGCGCGGGATTTTCGACCGTTTCGACGGGTATATAAAACCGTACATAATAATATGACAATATAATGCACGCCAATATTTGCCATAGCGGTCGATCAGCCGCTGCCAGTCGAGGCTGTCGCCGACCGCATGGATCACGTGCGCGACGTCGGCGCCATCGAAGCGCTCACGCTCCATGATCAGCCCTTTCGACCAGATCATCTCTTCGGCGGGAATCAACTTCACGTCCATGTCGAGCACAGTTCCAGGCACTGCGTATTCGAACCAGAGGTCATCGACTTCCGCGACCCCATTGCCGGCGCTGAAGATCAGATCGATGAAGTGCTCGCCTTTGAAGGCCTTGCCGAGCCAGTGTGGAAATGTCAGGTCTGTTTCGTAGCCGGCGCCGGCCAGAACCCTGGAGGCAAGCGGGAAATCGGACTTGCGAATGAAAATGTCGAAATCCTTGGTGTGGCGCTCGATTCCGGTGTAGCGCGCGAAGGCGTAGGCGCCGCCAACGAGGTACGGTAGCTTCGCGTCATCGAGCAGACCAAGCGCGTCACGGTAGAAATCGCGGCTTTCCTGGTCGAGGATCGCGCGGGCGCTGGCGAGGGGCGACATTAGGTGGGGGAAACTGCACGCCCCATGCCTTTTACGGCCGAGCTCCCTCCGCCCATGAGACCGAAAACCAGAGGGCCGCGTCGGGCCGGCGGGCCCATTTCTCATATTCCTCCATGACGCGATCGAACGCCTCGGCGTCAAAGAGCGACATCCCGATGATGGTCTCTCGTGCGCTGCGCACGACACCGGCCATGTTCGCGGTCAGCACGTCGAAGATCTCCATGCCGGCGCAACCGCCGAAAAAGATCCACGTGTTGCGCTTCGGAAGTGCTCCTGCCTCGTGGAGAAGCGACACGAGGCGACGGCCGACATACGGATCGTTTCCAATGCGGTCGTACGTGCGGATGTAGGCGTTCCACCACGCGATCGGACGCGTCATCACGCCGTGATCATCGTCGGCGAGCACGATGCGCCCGTCCGGCCTGACCGCGCGCACCATGGTCTTCACGACACGAAGTGGATCGGGAACATGCTCGAGGATGAAGCGCGCATGCGCGACGTCGAAAGATCCCCACTCGGCACGCGCCAGCTCGAGATTGAGAACGTCACCGCGGCGAAACTCCACCAGCTTCGCTTCATCTTCGGCCGCGGCGAGACGGTATGCGCCCGCGAGTTGCTCTTCGTTGCGCTCGATGCCTACGACGCGGCCGCGCGGCACCGCACGAGCCATCGCGCGCGTGAATTGGCCCAGACCCGAACCGAAGTCGATGATGTGCTCATCGCCGCGGAGCGCCATCTCGCGGAGCGACGCGTTATTGAGCAGGACGTCGTTGAGAAGCGACAGCCGTCGCTGCTCGTCCGCAGCTGTTCCGTGAATGTAGACGGATTCGCTCACGTGATTGAGTTTATCCCGACCCTGAGCGCAGCGAAGGAGGAGGGATCTCCGGTGGAGCAGCGAAGCGCTCGCAATACGCGTTGACGCGTCAATGATCGAGCCCGTCCCGAAGGGCAATCATCGCTGTACGACCGGAGATGCCTCCCCTTCGCTGCGCTCAGGGTCGGCATAAACTGAGATGACGGATTCGCTCATGCCTCAACCGGAAATCCTGCTTCGACCCATGCTTCGAAACCTCCCGCGAGCGGCCGGACCGGTGA